>NZ_BAABCQ010000078.1:0-35274 GCF_039539045.1 Streptomyces marokkonensis | reverse complement strand
CGGCCGGAAAGGGCCACGGCCGTTTGCCGTCGAGGACTTCAACCATCTTGGGCCGACGAGGTCCTGGCCCAACAGGTCGCCCACTTCGAGCACAACGGCGGCCATCTGGTGTTCCCCGACTGCGCGAGCGGCGGCAACCTCCCGAGGTTCCTCGCCCGCGACCGGGAAGGCGTGTGCTTCAGGGGTGCCGGTGAGGAAGGTTGCCTGGCCCGGGAGTTCACCTCGGTGCACGGAGTGCGGACCGACAACTCCGACAACGCCCACCTCGGGACGACCGCCGAGGGTGACCGCATCGAGTACGACATCCCCGCCGAAACCCGGGCGGGGTGGGTGAGTCCGTCGATGGCCGGGAGTACGTCCTGGCCGGGTTCCGGGCACCAAGTAGCCTGTGTGGCCTATGAATAAGGTAGCCGCTTCCATGCATCCCCCTAGACGTTTCCGCCCGGCCGTGCTCGGAGCGGTCCTGGCCGCCGGCGCTCTCGCGTTGTGCGCGGTGCCCGCGTCCGCCGTCACCGGCACTCCGGTCGGCGAGGCGGACACCACCTACACCTACACCGCCGAACTCACCCTCGGCGACCACGAACGCGGCTGCTCCGCCGTACTCGTGGACCCCGAGTGGCTGCTGACCGCGGCCAGTTGCTTCGCCGGCGACCCGGCCGCGAGCCTCGACGTGCCGGCCGGGGTACCGGAGAGGGTGACCACCGCGGTGATCGGCCGCACCGACCTGACCAGCACCCAGGGCGCCGAGCGCCGGGTCGTCGAGCTGGTGCCGCGTACCGACCGCGATGTGGTGCTCGCCCGGCTGAACCGGCCCGTCACCGACGTCGTGCCCATCGCCCTCGCGAGCGCCGCGCCCGTGGCCGGTGCGGAGCTGACGTTCGCCGGATACGGCCGTACGAAGACCGAGTGGTCGCCGCTGAAGCTGCACACCGGCACCTACACCGTCGACTCCACAGCCGCCGTGTCGGCGAACGTGACCGGCAAGGACTCGGCCGCGTGCATGGGCGACGCGGGCGGCCCGGTGATCGACGCCGGCCGGCTCGTGGGCCTCAGCTCCCGGTCCTCGCAGGGCGGTTGTTTCGGTGCCGACGAGGCACAGACCAGCACCGCCGGTGTCATCGCCCGGGTGGACGACCTGGCTCCCTGGGTGACCTCGGCGATGGGCGCCGACCGGATCACCGACTTCGACGGCGACGGCGCCGAGGACATCGCGATCGGCGACCCGGCGGCCACCGTGGGCAGCGAGACCACCGCCGGTGTCGTGCGGATCTCGTACGGCGGCGGCAAGGGCACGGCCGAGATCAACCAGGACCTCGACTGGGTACCGGGCGTCGCCGAGAAGAGCGACTGGTTCGGTGAGGAACTCGCCACCGTCGACTACAACGAGGACGGCTACACCGACCTGGTCGTCGGCATTCCCGGCGAAGACCTCGGCACCGCCAAGGACGCCGGCATGGTCGAAGTCCTCTTCGGCGGGCCGGCCGGCCTGGGTAGCGGATCGGTGAAGAACGCCCACTTCGAGCAGGGCGCGGGCACCGGGGCGCTGAAGCCCTCCATCCCCGAGGCCGGAGACCGCCTGGGGCACTCCGTCGTCGCCGGCACCACGCGCGCCGGTGAGCCGTACCTCGGCATCGGCGCGCCCGGTGAAGCACTGGGCTCGGTGAAGAACGCCGGCTCCGTCTACTACGTACACGGCGGCACCAACGTCACCATTCACCAGGACAAGCCCGGTGTCTCGGGCAGTCCGGAGGAGGGCGACCGCTTCGGCTCCTCGCTGGCCGGCGACGCCAACCACTTCGCCATCGGGGTCCCGGGCGAGGCCATCGGCGGCGGCAAGGAAGCCGGCCTCGTGGAGGTGTTCGACCCGAACAGGCTGAACGCCGACAACAGTCCGACCCGGATGTTCGGCCTCGACCAGAACCTCGACACCCTCTCCGGTGGTGCCGAGGCCGGTGACGCCTTCGGTGCGGCCCTCGCCCTGACCGCCTACCGGCCCTCCGGCGCCGTCACCGGCGCCACGGACTCGATCCTCGCGATCGGCTCCCCGGGTGAAGCGCTGTCCGCGGACGGCGGCGCCACCCAGCGGGCGGAAGTCGGCCAGGTCGTCGTGGTGCGCATCAAGGCCGACGGCACCTGGGACCAGCAGGCCTCGCTGTGGCAGGGCTCCAGCGACGACACGGTCACCGGCACCGCCGAAACAGGCGACCGCATGGGCGAGAGTCTCACCGCCGTCAACACCGCCCCCCGCGAGGTCGCCACCGCCGCCACCCTGAAGATCGCCGTCGGCATCCCCGGCGAGACCATCGGTACCGCCACCAAGGCCGGTGCCATCCAGACGTTCTCGCTGCTCGGCGCCCCAGGCGAACACGACAACTGGCTCGAGGCGGGCGGCGACGGCATCCCCGGTACTCCGGGTGCCAACCAGAACCTCGGCCGCAGCATCCACCTCACCGGCACCAAGCTCTACGCCGGTATGCCCTACGGCCCCAACGCCCAGGGCGGCCTGCACGCCCTGCCGATGTCCAACGCGGTCGGTGGCGCCACCGGTCCCGTCACCACTTACGAGCCCGGAACCGGGGGCTTCCCGTCCATCGGATCCCGCTTCGGCTACAGCGCGCGCTAGACAGCTCCCGACGGGCAGCGCCCCGTTGAGGAGACGTTGAAAAAGCGGAGCCCTCGATGGCCACTCGTGCCGTCGAGGGCTCCCGCATGCGGCGGGGCGGAAGAGGGCCCGGTGGGGCTACGGAAGGGTGAGGATCTCGGCTCCCGTGTCCGTCACCACCAGAGTGTGCTCGAACTGCGCCGTCCGCTTGCGGTCCTTCGTCACGACCGTCCAGCCGTCGTCCCACATGTCGTACTCGTGTGTCCCGAGCGTCAGCATCGGCTCGATGGTGAAGGTCATCCCGGGCTGGATGACGGTCGTCGCGTGCGGGCTGTCGTAGTGCGGGACGATCAACCCCGAGTGGAACGACGAGTTGATCCCGTGACCGGTGAAGTCCCGCACCACCCCGTACCCGAACCGCTTGGCGTACGACTCGATCACCCGGCCGATGATGTTGATCTGCCGGCCCGGCCTGACCGCCTTGATCGCGCGGGCCAGGGACTCGCGGGTGCGCTCGACCAGCAGCCGGCTCTCCTCGTCCACGTCACCGACGAGGTAGGTCGCGTTGTTGTCGCCGTGCACACCACCGATGTACGCCGTCACGTCGAGGTTGACGATGTCGCCGTCGCGCAGCACCGTGGAGTCGGGGATGCCGTGGCAGACGACCTCGTTGACCGAGCTGCACAGGGACTTGGGGAAACCGCGATAGCCGAGCGTCGAGGGATAGGCGCCGTGGTCGCACATGTACGTGTGTGCCACCCGGTCCAGCTCGTCGGTCGTCACACCGGGCGCGATGATCTTCGCGGCCTCCTCCATCGCCCGCGCCGCGATCCGGCCGGCCCGGCGCATCGCCTCGATCGTCTCGGGCGTCTGCACCTCCGGTCCGGTGTACGGAGTCGGCGCGGGTTTGCCCACGTACTCGGGCCGGCGGATGTTTCCGGGGACGGAACGGGTGGGAGACAGCACCCCTGGTACGAGCAGCGACTGGCCAGACATGTCAGCGAGTCTAACCAGCGGGCACACGACAGCATGCCCCCGGCAGGGGGACGGAAGGAGCCGGTCATGGCCTTGTTCAAGAAGCGCACCGTCGGAAAACCGGGCGAGTGGTACTACTGCCTGGAACACCAGAAGGTCGAGGAGGGCCCGGACTGCCCGGGAAAGAACCGCTTCGGGCCGTACGCCTCCCGCACGGAGGCCGAGCACGCGATGGATACCGCCCGCGAGCGCAACCTCGAATGGGAGAACGACCCCAGGTGGCACGACCCGCACGACCCGCACGACCCGCACGACGCCTCCGCCACGGGGCGTGCGGACGAGGACTGACGGCCGCGGCGGCGTCCGGTCACCAGCGGGACGGAGGCGGGGCCGTCAGATGGTCGGCCAGGCGGGAGAGGCGGTCCCGGAAGCGGCGGCGGCCCCGCGGCGGGGGCACCGCGTTCTCCCCGGCCGCCGCGCTCACCAGGTGCTGCACCGTGTCCAGATCCAGCTCGGCGCCGTCCGGCACGCTCAGTGACTCGTGCGCCATGGCCGTCACCTCGCGCTCGCCGGTGCCGAGCGCCAGCACCGTCGCGCCGGCCCGGCGGGCGTCGTGCACCCGTTCCAGGAGCGGGGCGCCGGGATCGTCGGGCGTCACCACCAGCAGCGTCTCCCCGCGCCGGGCCGCCGCCAGCCGTCCGAGGCCCACCGCCAGATGCGCCGGGTCCGACGGGCACGCGTCGTGCCGTACGAGGGTGGGGGCCAGTCCCGGCGTCCCCGACCAGGCGGCCTCGTCCACCAGGTGCGCCGCCAGATGCCAGGGCTCGTACCCGGCGGTGCCCACCAGCAGCAGCCCGCCCCCGTGCGGGAGCACGGACCCTCGCAGCGCACCCGCGAACCTTCGGGTGGCCCCCAGCCACTCGGTCCCGGCGAGCACTTCCCGCAACAGCGCGACCCGTACGGCGTCCATGGGCCCGCATACTGCCGTAACCCTGCCCGCGCGGCCCGGGGTTCGCCCCGGATTCACCCGGCCGGAGGCGACTGGGGGCGGCCGGGGACTACGGCCGACTACCGCCGGTGACGGCCGGTGACGGCCGGGGCGTGACCTTCGTGCGTCCCGGGGTCGTCCCCCGGGAGCCCCCGGGAGCCCCCGGGGGACGACCCCGGGACGGTCCGGCACTGGGTGAGACCTCGACCCGCCCGGCGGCCGGGGCGGACGTAGGGTCGGCCCATGACCTCTACCGACAGTGCTGCACAGAAGGCCCCCGCCAAGGACCCCTGGGACCTGCCCGACGTCTCCGGGCTCGTCGTCGGCGTGCTCGGCGGCACCGGCCCCCAGGGCAAGGGCCTCGCCCACCGCCTCGCCAAGGCCGGCCAGAAGGTGATCGTCGGCTCGCGCGCCGCCGAGCGTGCCCAGGCCGCCGCCGAGGAGATCGGGCACGGCGTCGAGGGCGCCGACAACGCCGAGACCGCCCGCCGCAGCGACATCGTGATCGTCGCCGTGCCGTGGGACGGCCACGGCAAGACCCTGGAGTCCCTGCGCGAGGAACTGTCCGGCAAGCTCGTCGTCGACTGCGTCAACCCGCTCGGCTTCGACAAGAAGGGCGCCTACGCGCTCAAGCCCGAGGAGGGCAGCGCCGCCGAGCAGGCCGCCGCCCTGCTGCCGGACAGCCGGGTCGCCGCCGCCTTCCACCACCTGTCCGCCGTCCTCCTCCAGGACCCGGAGATCGACGAGATCGACACCGACGTCATGGTGCTGGGCGAGGAGCGGGCCGACGTGGAGATCGTGCAGGCTCTCGCCGGGCGCATCCCCGGTATGCGCGGCGTCTTCGCCGGGCGGCTGCGCAACGCCCACCAGGTCGAGTCGCTCGTCGCCAACCTGATCTCCGTCAACCGCCGCTACAAGGCACACGCCGGGCTCCGCGTCACCGACGTGTGAGGCGATGGGGGACACTGGTGGGTGCCGGCGGTACCCGTACCGCCCGTGTTCGCCGCAGTACCCGCACGTGTCCCCCGACAGGAGCCCGCACCATGCCCCGTCTCGCCCTCTACGCCCTGGCCGTCTGCGTACTCGCCGTGGCCGCCGCCGTCGTCTCCTTCGTGCAGGGCAGCGTGCTGATCGGCGTCGTGTGGGTGCTGCTGTCGGGGGTGTCGTCCAACATGTGCTGGTACTACGTCAAGCGCGGCCGGGACGCCCGCCGTGCCACGTCCGTCACGGGCTGACCGGCGTCAGCCGACGACCGAGCACAGCTCGTCCGTCTGCCAGAAGCGGTACAGCTCGAAGCCGCAGTAGGTGTCGATCTCGCTGATCCCGAGGCCGCTCAGGATCGCGTCGATGGCGTCGAAGAACACGCCGTTGAGCGCCGGGATCCACAGCAGCGCGAAGACGATCAGCAGCCCGAAGGGTGCGAGCGGCTCCACCTGCCGCCGCACGTTGTACGACAGCCACGGCTCGAGCACCCCGTAGCCGTCCAGGCCCGGCACCGGCAGGAAGTTCAGGATCGCGGCCGTGACCTGGAGCAGCGCCAGGAAGGCCAGCGCGATCCGGAAGTCGCGCGGCACGCCGTCCAGCGCGTCCAGCCAGAACGGGGCCGTGCACACCACGGCGAACAGGACGTTCGTCAGCGGGCCGGCGGCCGAGATCAGGCTGTGCCGCCAGCGGCCCCGGATCCGCCCGCGCTCGATGAACACCGCACCGCCCGGCAGACCGATCCCGCCCATGATCACGAACAGCACCGGAAGCACGATGCTCAGCAGGGCGTGGGTGTACTTGACCGGGTTCAGCGTGAGGTAGCCCTTCGCGCCGACCGAGATGTCGCCGCTGTGCAGCGCGGTGCGGGCGTGCGCGTACTCGTGCAGGCACAGCGACACGACCCACGCGGCCGTCACGAACAGGAACACGGCGACGCCCGGCTGCTCGGCGAACCCGGTCCAGGTGGCCCAGCCCGTGACCGCGGCGACGGCGACGATCCCGAGGAACACGGGACTGATCCGCCGGTCACTGGGGCGTGCGGTGGCGCTGGTCATGGGGCTTCCTGCCTGTCGGACACACATGGGACCCGGGCGACCGGGCCGGGATCGGCCCGGGCCCGACGGGGATCGGCCCGGGCCCGACGGGGATCGGACCGGGATCGGGGCTGAACCGGGATCGGGGGGGCGAACCGGGATCGGACCGGGGCCGGTGGGACTGCCCGACCGTACCGGGCGCACCGGGAAAACGTCTCGCGGGCGGCGGGAGGTTCCGCGTCAGGGGCGGAAGTTCCACGGGCGGGCCGAGGGCTCCGGGAACTCCGGTGGGTGTCCCGGCACGGTCCCGCCGGTGCCCCGACAGCGGTGCGGGGCCGCCTCGGGCACCGGCGCCACACGCCGTGCCGCCAAAACCCCGTGACCGGCCCGGACGACAGCGGGGACAATGGACCCCGTGCGCTATCGCATCCTCGGCACCACCCAGGCAATCCGCCCCGACGGCACCGTCGTCCCGGTCGGCGGTGCGCGGCTGCGCGCGCTGCTGACCGTGCTCGCCCTCAGGCCCAGCCGTGCAGTGCCCGCGGGCCTGCTGGTGGAGGAGGTGTGGGACGGCGACCCGCCCGCCGACGCGCCGGGGGCGTTGCAGGCGCTGGTCGGGCGGTTGCGCCGGACGCTCGGCGCGGACGCGGTCGCCTCGGCCGACGGCGGCTACCGGCTCATCACCGCCCCCGACGACGTCGACCTGCACCTCTTCGACCGGCTGGTCGGTGAGGGCACCCGTGCCCTGGCCGACGGCGACCCCGCCAAGGCGGCCGCCGTGCTCGACGACGCCCTCGCCCTGTGGCGCGGGCCTGTCCTCGCCGACCTGCCCGACCGCACCGCCGAGGCGGCCCGCTGGGAGACCCGGCACCTGGACGCCCTGCGCGCCCGCCACACCGCCGCCCTGGTCCTCGGGCAGGCCGAGCACTCCCTGCCCGAGCTGACCGCGCTGTGCGACGGGCACCCCCTGGACGAACGCCTCCAGGCCCTGCGGCTGCGCGCCCTGCGCGACACCGGCCGCACCGCCGAGGCGCTCGCCGCCTACGAGGCCGTACGCAGACTGCTCGCGGACCGGCTCGGCACCGACCCCGGGCCCGAACTGCGGTCGCTGCACGCGGCGCTGCTCAATCCCCCGATGCCCGTGACACCCATGACACCCATGACGCCCGTGACGCCCTCTGCGACTTCCGTGGCCTCTGCGGCGGCGGTGACCTCCGTGCGGCCCGAGGCCCAGAAGGCCGGCGCGGCGTCCGAGTCCCCGGCGACCCCCGCGTCCCGGATACCTCCGGCTTCCTCGGCCTCCGCGAACCCCCCACACCCTCCGAACCACCCGCCACACCCTCCGAACCACCCCCCACACCACCCACACCCCACGAACCCCCCACACCCCGCGTCGTCCGACATCCCTGCCGTGTCGCCCCGCCCCCGTGGCAACCTCCGCGCCCGGCTCACCTCCTTCGTCGGCCGGGACGCCGATCTTGACGCCCTCCGCGCCGACCTGGCCGGCACGCGCCTCGTCACCCTCCTCGGGCCCGGCGGCGCCGGCAAGACCCGGCTGTCGCAGGAGGCCGCCGAAGGCGCCGGGGACACGGCGCGGGAGGGTGTGTGGCTGGCCGAGCTCGCCCCCGTCGACGACCCCGGCGCCGTACCGGAGGCCGTGCTGACCGCGGTCGGCGCCCGCGAGACCGTGCTGTACGGCGCCGGCGCCGAGGAGATGCGGGCCGTCACCGACCGGCGGGCCGTCACCGACCGGCGGGCCACCGCCGACCCGCAGACCACCGCCGTCGAGCGCCTCGTCGAGCACTGCGGCCGGCGCCGCATGCTGATCGTCCTGGACAACTGCGAGCACGTCGTCGACGCCGCCGCCCGCCTCACCGAGGAACTGCTCGCCCGCTGCCCGAACCTGACCGTCCTCGCCACCAGCCGCGAACCCCTCGGCCTACCGGGGGAGGTGCTGCGCCCGGTGGAGCCGTTGCCGGAGCCGGCCGCGCTCAGGCTGCTCGCCGACCGGGGCGCCGCCGCCCGCCCCGGTTTCCGCACCGACGCCGACGAGGAGACCGCGGCCGCCTGCGCGGAGATCTGCCGCCGCCTCGACGGTCTGCCGCTGGCCATCGAACTGGCCGCCGCCCGGCTGCGCATGCTCACCCCGCGTCAGATAGCCGACCGCCTCGACGACCGCTTCCGCCTGCTCACCTCCGGCAGCCGCACAGCCCTGCCCCGGCAGCAGACGCTGCGCGCGGTCGTCGACTGGTCCTGGGACCTGCTCGACGAGGTCGAACGGGACGTCCTCGGGCGCCTGTCCGTCTTCGCGGGCGGCTGCGACCTCGCCGCCGCCGAGGCGGTGTGCGGGCCCGCCGCCCTGGAGGCCCTCGGCTCCCTGGTCGACAAGTCCCTGGTCGTGGCCGCACCGTCCGGAAGTGACGGCATGCGCTACCGGCTCCTGGAGACCGTCGCCGAGTACGCCGGCGAACGCCTCGACGAGGCCGGCGGGCGCGCCGGGGCCGAGCGCGCGCACCTGGCGCACTACCGCGAAGTCGCCCGCACCACCGACACGTTGCTGCGGGGCGCGGAGCAACTCGTCGCCATCGAGCGGCTGGAGCGCGAGTACGAGAACCTGCGCACCGCCCTGCGGCACGCCGTCGCGGCGCGCGACGAGCAGGAGGCGCTGAGCCTGTCGCTGTCGCTCGTCTGGTACTGGCAGATGCGCGACCTGCGGGTGGAGGCCCGGAGCTGGCTCAGCGCGGTCATGACCCTGGGCCCCGACCCCTTCACCGAGCCGGTCCGCCGTGCCGAGCCGGTGTGGGAGCGGTGCACGGCGGCCCCGCCGCCGATGACCGGCGAGGTCCTCGCCGAGGCCCGGCGCGGCGTGCACCTGGCCCACCTCGCCTGCATGGACACGGAGCTGGACAACTGGCAGACCCCGGACGCCCAGCGGAAGCTGCGCGTCATCGCCGACACCTACGATCCCGGCATGCCGCAGACCTGCGCCAGTCCCGGCCTGCTCTGGTTCTTCGCGGTGATGCTCACCGGCGACGTGCGGCGGCTGCGCGAGATCATGGACGCCGCCGTGCGCACCTGCCGCGAGACGCCGGGATACGAGTGGGAGCTGGCCGGCACTCTGCAGATGCGCGCCAACGCGCTCGCCAACCGCACCGACTGGGCGGGCGACGCGGCCCGCGACGCCGACGAGGCGCTGGAGATCTACCGCCGCCTCGGTGACGCCTGGGGTACCGCAGAGGCCCTCTCCGCCCGCGCCGAGGCCCGGGAACGCAAGGGCGAGTACCTGCTCGCCGCCGCCGACTACCGGGCCGCCGCGGAACTCGCCGAACGGCTCGGCGCACACGCTCAGGTGGACATCCTCGGCGCCCGCCTCGGCAGCGCGCTGCTGGAGGCGGGCGACACCGAGCAGGGCGAGCGTCTCCTGCGTGAGGTGATCGACCGGTCGGCGGGGGCGGGCCACAACGCCGCGATGCCCGCCGCCCGGCTGTTCCTCGCCGGGTGGCTCGGCATGACCGACCGGACCGCCGAGGCCCGTGAGCAGCTGCGGCTGCTGCGCGAGGAGTTCGTCATCGCCACCTTCGTCGTCTTCGACGCGTTCATCCTCGCCGCGGAGGGCTGGATCGCCACGCTGGAGGAGCGGCACGAGGAATGCCTGACCAAGATCCGGGTGTCGCTGGAACGGGCCGAGAACCCGGTGTCCGCCGCCATCGCCCCGCACATGCGCTCCGCGTACCTGACCATCGCGGCGATGGCGCTGGTCCGCGTGGACGGCGGGAGCCGGGCGCTGGACGCCGCGCGCTGCATGGGCGCCGCCGACGCGATGCTGCCGCCCCACCACATCGCGACGGGCTTGGAGCGGAACGCGCAGGTCCGCGCCGTCGAGCGGGTCCGTGCGGCGCTCGGCACCGAGGCGTACGAAGCGGCGTACGCCGAGGGCGCCGGTCTCACCGTGGAGGAGGCCGTCGCCCTCGTCTGACGCGTACGTACGTGGCTCGGCCGACGCGGACGTGATCAGCTCTTCGTACGGAACTTGTGGATGGCGACCGGCGCCATCACCGCCGTCAGGGCCGCCGACCAGGCCAGCGTCACCCACAGGTCGTGCGTGACGGGGCCGCCCACCATCAGCCCGCGCGCGGTGTCCGCGAGGGCGGAGAGCGGGTTGTAGTCGGTGAACGACCGCAGCCAGCCCGGCATCGAGTCGGTCGGCGCGAAGATCGACGAGCCGAACTGGAGCGGCATCAGCACCAGGAAGCCCATCGCCTGCACGGACTGGGCGTTCTTCATGATCACACCGAGGGTGATGAACACCCACATCAGCGCCGAACCGAACACCGCGGACAGCCCGACCGAGGCCAGCAGACCGGCCCAGTTGGTGATGTCGAAGCCGACGAGCAGGGCGACGACCATCAGCACCACGGTCGCGAACAGCATCCGCAGCAGCTCGACGGCGATCTTGGCGAACAGCACCGAGCCGCGCCCGATCGGCAGGGACCGGAAGCGGTCCATGACACCGGAGTTGAAGTCCTGGTTGAAGCCGGTGCCGACCCCCTGGGCCATGTTCATGCCCATCATGGCCATCAGACCGGGGATGACGTACTGCACGTACGCCTGCTGCCCGCCGCCCAGCGACTGCCCGATGGAGCCGCCGAAGACGTACACGAACAGGAGCGTGAAGACGATCGGGAACAGGACGGCGTCGAACATCGACTCCGGGTCCTGCCGGATCCACAGCAGGTTGCGGCGGACCAGCGCGCTGGTGTGCCGCAGATGCCCGCGCAGCGAGATCCGGGCGTCCGCGGACAGCGGCACGGGGACCGGAGCCGGCGCGGTGGAGGCCGGGGCCGGGGCCGGGGTGTCGGTGGTGGTGGCGCTCATACGGCGACCTCCTCGCGGGCGTCGGCGGGCGCGGGGTCCTGCGGGGCACTGGCGCGGTGGCCGGTGAGGGACAGGAAGACCTCGTCCAGGCTGGGCAGTTCGGTGGTGATGGAGGCGATCGTGATGCCGCGCGCGGTGACGGCGCCGACCACGGCGGTCAGCTGCTCGTCGCTGAGGATCGGCACCAGGACGGCGCCGCGCTCCGCGTCCACGGTCGCACTGGCGAGCCCGGTGATGCCCAGCTCGTCCAGGAAGGCGGCGAGCGGGCGCAGTTGCAGCGGGTCGGCCGGCCGGACGCGCAGGGTGCGCCCGCCGACCTTGGCCTTCAGCGCCTCGATGCCGCCGTTCGCGATGACCTTGCCGCGGTCGACGACGGTCAGTTCGGAGGCGAGCTGCTCGGCCTCCTCCATGTACTGGGTGGTGAGCAGCACGGTGACGCCGTCGCCGACCATGCGCTTGACCTCGTCCCACACCTCGTTGCGGGTGCGCGGGTCCAGGCCCGTGGTGGGCTCGTCGAGGTAGAGGACGGCCGGGCGCCCGATCATGGACGCCGCCAGGTCCAGCCGCCGCCGCATGCCGCCCGAGTAGGTGGCCGCGGGCCGCTTGCCGGCCTCGGTGAGCGAGAACCGCTCCAGCAGCTCGTCGGCCCGTGCGCGCGAGTCCTTGCGGGACAGGTCGAGCAGCCGGCCGATCAGGTAGAGGTTCTCCCAGCCGGGGAGCTTCTCGTCCACGGACGCGTACTGCCCGGTGAGTCCTATCACCCGCCGCAGCTGCCGCGGCTGCCGTACTACGTCGTAGCCGGCGACGTGCGCCCGGCCGGCGTCGGGTGTGATCAGGGTGGACAGGATGCGGACGAGGGTGGTCTTGCCGGCCCCGTTCGGCCCGAGCACACCCATCACGGTGCCCTCGCGCACATCGAGGTCGACACCGTCCAGTGCCTTGGTCTCGCCGTAGTGCTTGACCAGCCCCCGCACGGTGACCGCGCTGCCCGCGGCCGGGGGGTTGTCGTCGATTCGCTTCATGCCGACGACGTTGTCAGCCCCCACCGACAAACGACCGACATCCCACCGACAGCCGTCCGGCACCACCGGCATTCCACCGGCATTCCACCGACGTTCCACCGGCATTCCACCGACGTTCCACCGACGTTCCACCGACAGGAAGCGATGTGTGTCGAAAAACCACCGGCCCCGCCGACGGGGGAAGATCGGCGGGGCCGGTGTCGTACCGGGATGGCTCAGTGGACGGAGTGCTCCTCCTGCGGGAACGTTCCGCCGACGACGTCCTCGGCGTACGCCTTCGCCGCGTCGCCGATGACCTGGCGCAGGTCGGCGTACTGCTTGACGAACTTCGGCATCCGGCCGCCGGTCAGCCCGAGCATGTCGGTCCACACCAGCACCTGCGCGTCCGTGTCCGGACCCGCGCCGATGCCGACCGTCGGGATGTGCAGCGTCCGCGTCACCTCGGCGGCCAGCTCGGCCGGCACCAGCTCCAGGACGACCGCGAAGGCACCCGCGTCCTGCACGGCCTTGGCGTCGCGCAGCAGCTGCTGGGCCGCCTCCTCGCCCCGACCCTGCACCCGGTAGCCCATGGCGTTGACGGACTGCGGGGTGAGGCCGATGTGCGCCATCACCGGGATGCCGGACTCGACGAGCAGCCGGATCTGCTCGTGCGACCGCTCACCGCCCTCCAGCTTCACGGCCCCCACGCCCGCCTCCTTCACCAGCCGGGTCGCCGAGCGCAGCGCCTGCACCGGACCCTCCTGGTAGGAGCCGAAGGGCAGGTCTCCGACGATGAGGGCACGGCTGGTGCCCCGTACGACCGCGGCCGAGAGCATCGTCATCTCGTCCAGCGTGACGGGCACGGTGGTGTCGTAACCGAGGTGGCAGTTGCCCGCGGAGTCGCCGACGAGCATGACCGGGATGCCGGCCTCGTCGAAGACGGACGCGGTCATCGCGTCGTACGCGGTGAGCATGGGCCACCTCTCGCCGCGCTCCTTGGCGGCGGTGATGTCCCGGACGGTGATGCGACGGTTGCTTTTGCCCCCGTACAGCGCCCTGCTCCCGTCCCCGGGGGTGCGCTGCGGCGTCTGGGCAGCCGAAAGCTGCGTCATGGCAACGGCTCCTTCATGTCATCTCGAGGCACCCTGACGGCGTCCCCGGATCCCTTCCATGGTGGCACCTCCTGCGCCCCGGCGGCTAGGGGACCCTCTGCCATGTGTCACCCGAGCGGGGCGAATGTGCCCGTTGTGTCACAGAGTGGCCCGGGTCGGTGCTGTTCGGAACTCCGAACGCCGACCCGTACGTCCACGTGTCGTACGGCCGTCGTGGGACGGCGAGAACGGAACCGATCATCCCCTAGGGTGCTGAGTCACGGGGGGCGACGGTGGGCACGGCAGGCTAGTGAGGCGACGGTATGGCGCAGCAGGCGTACATGACGGAGACGGACAGCGGCGGCTCGGATCCCGAGCACCGGCAGACCCGGATTCGGCGCCTGTTCGACCGGGGGACCACCGGCTGGCGCGGCGACCGGCGGATCTGGCGCCGGGGCCTGATCACCGCCGTGGTGGCCGTCCTGCTGGCCGGGGTCATGGCGGGCCACTCGCGCATCCCGAACGTCGTCGGCAACCTCGGCAGCCTCACGGAGACCTTCCTGCCGTGGTTCGGCCTGCTGGTTCCGTTCCTGCTGCTGATCGCCTTCGTCCGCAAGTCGGCGACGGCGCTGATCGCGCTGGTGCTGCCGGTGAGCGTGTGGCTCAACAACTTCGGCGGCCTGCTGTTCGACAAGACCGGCACCGGCGGTGACCTCACGGTGGCCACGCACAACGTCAACGCCGACAACGCCGACCCCGCCGGCACCGCCCGCGCCGTGGCCGCGTCCGGCGCGGACGTGCTGGCCCTGGAGGAACTGAAGGCGTCCGCCGTACCGACGTACGAGAAGGCGCTGGAACGGAAGTACACGCATCACGCGGTCGTCGGCACCGTCGGGCTGTGGAGCAAGTACCCGGTGAGCGACGTGCGGGCCGTCGACATCCGGCTGGGCTGGAAGCGCGCGATGCGCACCACCGTCGCCACCCCGTCCGGTCCGGTCGCGGTGTACGTCGCCCACCTGCCCTCCGTACGGGTGAAACTGGAGGCCGGTTTCACCGCCCGGCAGCGGGACAAGAGCGCCGAGGCACTCGGTGAGGCCATCTCCGACGAGAAGCTGCCCCGCAAGATCCTCCTCGGCGACCTCAACGGCACCACGAACGACCGCGCGCTCACCGCGATCACCTCCCAGCTGCGCTCCCCGCAGGGTGCGGCGGGCAGCGGGTTCGGCTTCAGCTGGCCGGCGTCGTTCCCGATGGCCCGCATCGACCAGATCCTGGTCACCGGTGTCGAACCGAAGACCAGCTGGACTCTCCCGGCGACAGGCAGCGACCACCTCCCCATCGCCGCGCGTGTGAAGGTCGACACAACGGCGTCCTGAGATTCGTCGCCGGAATACTCGCCCTGAGAGGCTTTGTTCCGTACGGGAACATAACGACGTCCCCTCCCCGTACGTACTCCGTTCGCGAAGGCGTACGCACTCCGCTCGCGACAGCTCGCGAAAGCTCTCGAAAGGCGAGGCCCTTCATGCCCCTGGCCCTGCTCGCCCTTGCCGTGGGCGCCTTCGGCATCGGTACCACCGAGTTCGTGATGATGGGCCTGCTGCCCGACGTCGCGGACGACCTGGACATCTCGATCCCCTCCGCCGGACACCTGGTCTCGGCCTACGCGCTCGGTGTCGTCATCGGCGCCCCGCTGCTCGCGGCGGCGACCGCCCGGATGTCGCGCCGCACGGTCCTCATCGCCCTGATGGTGCTGTTCGTGGCCGGCAACGCCCTGTCGGCCGTCGCGCCGGGGGAGGGCTCCCTGCTGGCCGCGCGTTTCGTCAGCGGTCTGCCGCACGGCGCCTTCTTCGGCGTCGGCGCGGTGGTCGCCACCGGCATGGTGGCGCCGGAACGCAAGGCCCGCTCCGTGTCCCTGATGTTCCTCGGCCTCACGGTCGCCAACATCGTGGGCGTGCCCGCGGCCACGGCCATGGGCCAGCAACTGGGCTGGCGGGCCACCTTCCTCGGCGTGAGCGCGATCGGCGTCGCGGCGATAGCGGCGCTCGCCGCGCTGATCCCGCGCGATCACGCCCCCGCCCCGACCACGGGCCTGCGCGGCGAACTGGCCGCCCTGCGCTCCGTCCCCGTCTGGCTGGCACTCGGCACGACGGTCGCGGGCTTCGGCGCGCTCTTCTCGGCGTACAGCTACATCACGCCGATGCTCACGGACGCCGCCGGGTTCGCCGAGGGCAGCGTGACCCTGCTGCTGGCGCTCTTCGGCGTCGGCGCCACCGCGGGCAACCTGTTGGGCGGCCGGCTGGCCGACCACGCCCTGCGCGGCACTCTCTTCGGCGGCCTCGCCTCACTCGTCCTGGTCCTCGCCCTCTTCCCGCTCCTGATGCGCACCGAGGTCACCGCGGCCGTCGCCGTGGCCCTCCTGGGCATGGCCGCCTTCCTCACCGGTTCCCCGCTCCAGCTGATGGTCATGGAGAAGGCGTCCGCGGCGCCCTCCCTGGCCTCCTCCGCCAACCAGGCCGCCTTCAACCTCGCCAACGCCGGCGGCGCCTGGATCGGCGGCATCGCCCTCGCGGCGGGCTTCGGCGCCACCTCCCCGGCGACGGCGGGCGCGGGGCTGGCGGTACTGGGCGTGGGAGTCGCGGGCGCGGCCTACGCGGTGGACCGCCGCCGAGCCGCCGCCGCTCCCGCTGCGGCACCCGGGCGGGCACGCGTGGTCGCGGGGCACGTACCGGAGACGGCGGAGCCGGTACGGCGGTGAGGTAGGAGCCGGGAGGAGCCAGTACGGCGGTGAGGTAGGGCCCGGGAGGAGCCGGTACGGCGCTGACGGGGGACCTGGCACGGCGGTGGCGGGGAGCCGGTGCGGCGGGGTGACGGCGGCGCTCGTTCGCCGGGCCGCGCCCCCGGCGACGGGCGTCCGCGCGCGACCTACCCGCCCGTCGGGCCTGTGGGGTGGACTCCTGACCGACGTCCGCCACCGTGCCCGCCTCGCGGGCCGACGCCCCGGGCCGCTCCGTTCAGCACTGATCCACCAGCACCTCGTAGAAGTCGTCGGAGAACTCCTCGGACGTCTGGTCCGACTGGTGCGCGGGGATCTCGACGGGTTGCTGCGGATCGTGCGCGTCGTACGCGGCGCAGTGGGCCTGGCGTTCCTCCGTGCTGCTCTCATGCCAGGCGGCTTCCGCCGGGGACCTGGTGGGACCGTCCGACACGGGCTCGGCCTGCGTGCAGCCGGCGAGCAGAGCGGTCAACGAGAGTGCCAGGAAGGCGAGCGGCGCACGTCTCACGTGTTCTCCTGAAGTCGGTGGATGTGCGGCCACGGTAGCCCCGGCGGCGGTATGGCGGCCCGGCGGCGCCGAAAGTCGGCTGAAGCGGACCGACGGCCACGTGGGAGGACGGGGCAGAGGAGCGCCAGGGCGGGAGATTCCCGGGCCGGAAAGTGTGTCAAAAGCGGACGAAAAGCCACTCGTGGTGTGAGACCCCACACAGGAAATCCGACGAGGGGAAGTCGCCGATGAGTGAGTCCGTGAAGACCGGCCCCAGGAGCAAGGCTGGGGACAAGGTCAGAACAGAGGCCTCCGCGACGGCCGGCCAGGCCGGTCAGGCCGCGGGCCAGGTCGCCGGAACCGCGGCGGAGCAGGCCCGGCACGTGGCGGGCGAGGCTCGTCAGCAGGCCGGTACGGCCATCCAGGACCTGCGCAGCCGTGCGATGGACGAGGCCGACGGCCAGACCAGGCGTGCGGCAGGCACGCTGCGGCAGTGGGCGGACGACCTCTCCGACCTCGCCGAGCACGCCCGGAACGACTCCGCGGCCCGCAGCATGGCGCAGCACGCGGCAGACCGGGGCCACCGCGCGGCCGGCTACCTGGAGAAGGAGGGGGCCGAAGGGCTCGTGACCGACCTCCAGGGCTTCGCCCGCCGGCGCCCCGGGGCCTTCCTGGGCGGCGCGTTGCTGGCCGGACTGGCCGTCGGGCGCCTGGCGAAGGTGGGCAGCGCCGCCCGGTCGGACGGCTCCGGACAGGGGCCGGCCACCGGTTCCGCGGACCGCGAGGGCCTGGCCGCCGCCCCGGACACCGCGCCGCTGCCGCCAGGCCCCGCGCCGGGTGCCCCGCCGAGGGTGTCCGGCACCGGCGCGCCGGTCTCGCCCCCCACCGGTACGCCGCCGGGCGGCGCGCCGGGACGTGCCCACCCGGAGGTGTGAGATGGCCACCGTCCGACCCGCGCCCCGTCCCACACGCCCCGTCGAACCGCAGGCCGACGACAGGTCCGTCGGGCAGCTCATGTCCGGCGTGACCGCGGACCTGCAGACCCTCTTCCGGCAGGAGATCGAGCTGGCCAAGGCCGAGATCAAGGAGGAGGGGACGAGGGCGGGCAAGGCCGCCGGAATGTTCGGCGGAGCCGGTTTCGCCGGCTACATGGTCCTCCTGTTCCTCTCACTGGCCGCCGTGCTGGGCCTGGCCAACGTCATGGACGGGGGCTGGGCGGCCCTGATCGTCACCGCCGTGTGGGCCGTCGTCGCGGCCGTGCTGTACATGAAGGGCCGCGCGGGGATGCGCACCGTCTCCCCGAAGCCCGAGCGAACCGTCGAGACCATGAAGGAGAACGCGGAATGGGCACGTCACCCGACCAGATGAGGGCCGAGATCGAGGCCACGCGCGGCCAGCTCTCCACGGACGTGGACCAGCTCGCCGAGCGGACCAGTCCCCGGCGGGCGGTCCGCCGGCGCCGTACCAGGATGCGCGGCGCGGTGTCGGGCGTGCGCGACCGGGTCATGGGCACGGCGTCGCACACCGTCCACAGCGTCACCGGCACCGCGCACTCCGCGGCCGGTTCGGTGTCGGGCACCGCGCACTCCGCGGCGGGCTCGGTCTCGGACACGGCGCACTCCGCGGCCGGCTCGGTGCAGGAAGGCACCGGGCGGGCGGCCGATGCGGCGCGCGGCGCGGCCGGCCAGGCGGGAGAGGCCGCACAGCAGGCACCCGACATGGCCCGCCGCCAGACCCGGGGCAACCCGCTGGCCGCCGGGCTGGTCGCCTTCGGCGTCGGCCTGCTGGCGTCCTCGCTGCTGCCGGCCTCGAAGACCGAACAGGAGAAGGCCACCGAGCTGATGGAGCGCGGCGGCGAGGCCCTGGAACCGGTGAAGCAGGCCGCCGCCGAGTCCGCGCAGCACCTGAAGGAAGGCGCCAAGGAGGTGACGCAGAGCGCGGCCGCCGAGGTGAAGGACAGCGCGGCGCAGGCCGCCCGCACCACGCAGGACGAGGCCCGCGACCGCGGCGGCGACGTCGCCGGGCAGGCGAAGGACTCCGGCCGGCACCTCAAGGACGAGGCCCGTCAGCAGCGCCCCGGCTCCACCTAGCGCGTACGACGGAGCAGCCCCGAGGCCCCGGAGACCCGAGCCCCGAGCCCCAGGTCCGGTACTGCCCGGCCGGAGGCGCGGGGCTCCGCTCCGCGCCTCCGGACGGCCGGGGCCGGCCCGGAGCGGAGTCCACCGGGCCCTCCAGCGGCCACTGGGCGCGGCGCGGTTCACGCATCGTGCCGTACCTGCCGTAACGCCCGCGTACGGCGGCGAAGTGCGGTGGCCACCGGCAGTACGGTGCCCAGCACCGCCAGGAAGCCCGAGACCGCCGTGACGGCGCCGACCGTCGCCCACGGCACGACGATCGGCGCCGTCCCGAAGAGCTGGTGCAGGGCCGCCGCGAGGCCGAGGAGGTTGATCCCGCCGGCGAGCAGGGCCAGGGTCACCCCGACCGCCGTGACCAGGAGCGCCTCGGCGACGAAGAAGTGCAGGACCTGCCGGGGCGTGGCCCCGGTCATGCCGAGGACGGCCAGGTCGCGGCGCCGGTCCGAGGCCGCCATCAGCAGGGTGTTCAGGATGGCCACGAAGCAGAACAGGACGACGATCGCGGCGGTGGACCGCTGCCGGGTCTCGGTGAGCCGGCGCGCCTGGGCGGCCCCGGCGGCGACCAGTCCCCGGCGGGTCGTCAGCCGCGCCCCGCTGCCCTCGAGCACCGCCCGCACGCCCGCGAGGGCGGCCGCGCGGTCCGTGCCCGGAGCCAGCGAGAGGGAGGCGCGGCGGACCAGGCCGTCACGGGCGAACAGTCCCGTTCCGGCGAGGCGTCGCGGCAGGTAGGCCACGTCCTCGCCGGGCAGTGCCGCGTAGGTGGCGGCCACCCGCAGGGTGACCTCGCCGCCGTCCGCGAGCAGGACGCGGACCCGGTCGCCGACCTTCATGTGCCACCGGTCGGCCACGGCCATGCTGTGCTCGTCCAGGTCGTCGAGGGACCCGTGGACCACCTTCAGCCGCGTGGTCCGGCGCAGCGCGGCGGGGTGCACCGCGAGTCCGTCGTTCTCCTCCAGCCGCCCGTCCCCGTCCGGCAGGTAGACCGTCGTCAGCACGGGTGCCGCGAGGCGCACCCCGTCGACGCGCGCCACCCGTGCCGCCACGCTCGGGCTGAAGCCGGGCGTGCCGTCCGGGACCACGGCGTACGGCGCGCCGATCCCGGCCCGGAAGCCGTGGTCGCGGGCGGTCCCCAGCGAGTCGGTCGCCGTGAGCAGGGACAGCGCGAGTCCGACCGTCAGCAGGACCGGCGCCGCGGTGGCCGCCGTGCGCCGGCGCGAGGTGAGCGCGCTCTGCCGCACCAGCAGGGCGGCGGGCCCCGGCAGGCGCCGCAGCGGCCACGTCAGGACCCGGACGACGGGACCCACGGTCAGCGGCGCCAGCACCGCGGCCGCGACGACGGGCACCAGCAGCGAGACGACGTACGCGGTGGGCGACAGCACCGTGCGTGGCGCGACCAGCCCGATCCAGCAGGCCACGCCGGCCCCGCCGGCCAGCCCGGCGATGCCCAGGGCGGCGCGACCGGGTGTCACCGCGGTGTCGTCCACCGTGCCCTCCCGCAGCGCCTCCACCGGCCGCACCCGCGAGGCCCGGCGCGCGGCGGCCACCGCACCGCAGTAGGCCACGAGCACACCGGTCAGGAACGCCGCCCCGAGCGGCGCCAGCACGTGCCGGCGCGCGGAGAGCTCCACGGCGAACCAGGGCGGCGCGATGTCCATCGCGACGAGCAGCCCGGTCAGCGGCCGGGTGCCGAGCAGCCCGAGCGCCCCGCCCAGCGCGGACGCGAGGCACCCGACCAGCAGGGCCTCCGCTCGGACCATGCGGCGCACCTGCCGTCCGGTGGCGCCCACGGTGCGCAGCAGGGCGATCTCCCGGCGGCGCTGCACCACCGCGAAGGCGAAGGTGGAGGCCACGACGAACACCGCGGTGGTGCCCGCGACCGCGGCCATCACCGGCAGCAGCGTGAGGGTGTTGTCCAGCGCCTCCCGGTCGGTCCCGGCGTCCGCGTCCGCCCGGTGGCGGGCCGCCCCGGTGAGCACCTCGGCCCCGGCCCCGGCGCCGTCCCCGTCCCCGGCCTCGACCACGGCCCGTACCCGCTCCGCCGGCCCCAGCGCGACCAGGGCGTCGATCCGCGGCGAGAGCCGTTCCGCCTCGTCCGCGGTGAAGAAGACGGCGTCCTCCCAGCTCGCCGGTGCCACGGTGCCGACCACCGTGTAGCGTCCCGGCCCGGCCGCCGTCAGCACCGTCACCGTCTCCCCGGTGCGCGCCCGGTCCGCCGCGACGACGATCTCCCGCCCGGTACGCGGCGCACGGCCGTCGCGCAGCGCGTACCCGCCGAACTCGGCCACCGGCCACGGGTGTCCGACCTGCTTCACCGGCCCGTTCGCGAGCTGCGCGTAGAACGCCCGGTCGACGACCGTGGTCCCGGTCGCCGACACCTCGCGCAGCAACCGCCGTGACAGGCCCCTGGCCTCGGGCAGCGACCGCACGCCGAGATCGTGCTGCGCGGAGTCCCACCGCGGATCGACGGGCAGTACGACGGAGGGTGCGCGGGCGAACCGGTGCGGCGGCCGCTCGGGAGGCGCGGCCACGGCCGTCAGCACCACGCCCAGAGCGGTCAGCTGCGCCACCGCCAGGACGAGGGCGACCACCGTGCCCAGGAACGACACCCAGCGCACGCGCAGCGTGCCCAGTGCCACCGTCAGCATCGGGCACCCGCCGTCTCGGCGCCGGGACGGCCCAGCGCGGTCATCCGCTCGGCGACCGCCTGGGGGGTGGGCGAGCGCAGCTCCCCCGCGAGGAGCCCGTCGGCGAGGAAGACCACGCGGTCGGCGAAGGCCGCGACCTGCGGATCGTGGGTGACCATCACCACCGTCCCCGGTTTCCGCCCGCCGGGGGAGTGCACCAGGTCCCGCAGCACGTGCAGGAGTTCACGCCCCGTCGTCAGGTCGAGGGCGCCGGTCGGCTCGTCGGCGAAGAGCACGGCGGGCCGGGTCACCAGGGCACGGGCGACGGCGACCCGCTGCTGCTGGCCCCCGGAGAGGTGATGCGGACGGCTGCCCGCCCGGTCGGCGAGGCCCACCTGCTCCAGCGCCCGCCGCACCTCGGCGCGGGGCGGGCGCCGGCCGGCCAGCCGCAGGGGCAGCGCCACGTTCTGCTCGGCGGTCAGCGAGGGCAGCAGGTTGTACGCCTGGAAGACGAACCCCGTCGCGGTCCTGCGCAGGCGGGTCCGCTCCGTCTCGCTCAGCGAGGTCAGGTCAGTGCCGTCCAGGACGACGCGGCCGGAGCTGGGCCCGTCCAGACCGGCGGCGCACTGCAACAGCGTCGACTTGCCCGATCCGGAGGGTCCCATCACGGCGGTGAGACTGCTCCGCGAGAAGCCCACGTCGACGGGGCCGAGCACGGTCACCTCCGTCCTCCCCGAGCCGTACCGCTTGGTCAGCGCCTCAAGACGTACCGCGTCGTCACTCATGCCGATCCCCCTCGACCACACCTATGTGGACGGTGTCCACATTTTTCGCCCGCGCGAGCCGGAGGCAGGGCGCGGGATGCGTCGTAGACTAACCCCCGATGTGTACGCCGTCCACATTGCGGGGGAGTGGAAGATCTGCGGAGAAGGGAGCGCGCCGATGGCCCCACGGGAGACCTACCGGCACGGAAACCTGCGCCACGCGCTCATCGTGGCGGGCGTCGAACTCGCCCGTGAGGGCGGCCCGGACGCGGTGGTCCTGCGTGAGGCGACCAGGCGGGTGGGGGTCGCACCGAACGCGGCCTACCGCCACTTCGCCGACCGCCGCGCCCTGCTGAGCGCGGTCTCGCAGGCGGGCCTGGCGGAGCTGGCCCGCACGATGGAACGGGAACTGGCGAAAGCCCCTTCCCCGGTCCGTGCGCGCCTGCGCGCCCTGACCCGCGGCTACCTTGCCTTCGCCCAGGCCGAACCCGGCCTGTTCCGCGCGGCGTTCGCGACGACGGGCATGGCCGACACGGACACGGATGAAGCGACCGGACCCGACGGACGGACCGCCTACCGGCTCCTGTCCGACGCCCTGGACGACCTGACCGCCTCGGGTGCCCTGCCGCCCGAACACCGCCCGTACGCCGAGTACTTCGTCTGGTCGACCATCCACGGCATGGCCGTACTCCTCACCGACGGCCCCCTGCGCGGCCTGCTCCCGGTGGAGGCGGAGGAGGCCGAGCGTCGAGTGGCGGACGCGATCGAGAGGGGGCTGTGTCCCACGTCGGAGTGACACAACGGCCGTACCCGGACACTCGACGTCGACACCCGCCTACCGTGACGCCCATCGCGATACGACGCGTACGACGGAGGGGTGCGGATGTCGGTGAACGGCGAGACGGACGAGCCGGGTTGGGAGGTCGACCCGGACGACGAGTGGGGTGTGGCCGTCCTCACCACCGTGGCAAGGCAGTTGAAGCTGCGCCGCGAGGCCGCGGGGATGCGGGCGGGCGACTTCGGGGTGGCGATCGGATACGGGGAGGACCTCGTCTACAAGGTCGAGGGCGGGAAGCGGATCCCCCGGCGGGAGTACCTGGAGAAGGCGGACCAGGTGCTGGACGCGGGCGGGCTCGTCGCCGCGGCCTGGGAGGACGTGAAGAAGGTCCGGTACCCCAAGCAGGTGCGGGACCTGACCAAGCTGGAATCGCGGGCCGTCGAGTCGCTTTCGTACGGCAGCTACAGCCTGCACGGGCTCCTCCAGACCGAGGAGTACGCCCGCGCGCTCCTCGCCAGGCGGCGACCGGCCCTCACGGAGGACGAGGTCGAGAGCGCCGTCGCCGCGCGCATGGGCCGTAAGCAGATGTTCGAACGGGTCCCGGCCCCGGAACTCTGCTTCGTCCAGGAAGAGGCCACCCTCAGGCGCCCGGTGGGAGGCATGATGGTGCTACGGCGGCAGCTCGAACATCTGCTGGAAATCGAGCAGTTGCGGCACGTGGAGATCCAGGTGTTGCCGACGTCTCGCGGCGACCATCCGGGAGGAGGGCGGATGCAGGTGCTCAAGTTCGACGACGGCACGGCGGTCGGCCGGGCCGACGACGAGTTCGGCGGCCGTCCCGTCACGGATCCCCGGCAGCTGCGCATCCTCGAACTGCGCTATGGCAGTATCCGGGCCGAGGCACTGCCCGCCCGGGAATCAGGGGCCTTCATCGAACAACTGCTGGGGGAGACATGAGCCGTAAGGACACGACCGGATCCGGACACCTCGCCGAACTGGCCTGGTTCAAGAGCAGCTACAGCGACACCAGCAACCCCAGCGACTGCGTAGAGGTTGCGATAACCCCCGCCACCATCCACGTCCGCGACTCCAAGCGCCCCCACGCCCCCCGCCTCGCCGTCACCCGGGCCGCGTGGTCGGCTTTCGTGGCCGACACGGGACAGGCCTGAGCCCCGGACACGGCGGTCCGGGGCCCAGGCTCCTGCCAGTGGTGCGGCTCAGACCATGGTCGTGTGTGCCTGGCCCTGTGCCGGGGCGCCACCGAAGGCCGCCGAGGCGCCCAGACCGGCCGTGAGCGAGAACGGGCCGGCCTCCGCGTGGAAACCGGCGCCGAACGCACCACCGGCGGTTATGACGGCCGTGCCGGTGTCGATGCCGATGTTGCCGCCGGACACCTGGTCCAGGTCCGCGTCGGAGATCTCGGCCGTTTCGACCTGGGGGACGAGGTTCATGACAGGTCTTTCCTCTCGTACTGACGAAAAAGGGGGAGCGGTGAGGCACGCACGCCCGCGTTCCGGGTAGGGAAGTCCGGAACCGGCCACCGGCGTGCCGCGCACCGATCAAAGCACGGTGGTGAACGGCCCACCATCCGCTAGCCGTTGCGAGCCTGCCTCCGGCGTCGTGGCGTCCATCAGTGTGCGAATGCCGTCAGGGAAAGCGACTGTGTCTTCACGCTACCTACTGGTTACGGGCTTCTCCGGGGCCGCGACGGGCGCGGTCGGTACGGTCCCGTTCCGTCACGGCGTCGTCGTGCGACCGTGCGATGAACGGTGTGCAGGTCCGAGGGATTTTTGTCGACGACCCCGGGCGTGCGCTCCCCTCAGGGGGAGTAACACCCTCAGGGGGCGGCGGGTCCCGACCGTTTGCGATCCGATTCGACAATGATGGACTGGGTAGGGCCAGTTCACGTGAAGGGGGCTTCGTGGCGGATGTGATGTGGGGCAGTCCGCTGGACGGCCGGGATCCGACGACGGTGGGTCCGTACGTCGAACGCAAGTGCCCAGCCTGCTCACCGCTACCTGGCGCGTGACACAGCGGCGGCCCCGGCTCACAAGGACGGGCGGCACCGTGTGCGGGGGTGACGTCCTGTCGGTCCAGGTACTGCCAAGGCTTCGAAATGCGCCAGAGAACGGCCGCACACCATTGAACGTCTTCGAGTCGGCCACCGATCAGGTGATGGTGTGACTGAGCGCTTCAGGTGGCGAGTGAGCGCCCCGGTTGGCGGGTGGGCGCGTCAGAGTTGGCGAGGGGTGGCCCGAGCGAGCGTAGTGCTCCACAAGGCGACCCCCTACTGCCGCCCTGTCTGCCCGCAGGTTCTTGTGCAGCCGCAAGAAATAGTAGCCATGGCTATAGTAGCCATGTACTCTATTGATATGAGTAAGGATTCACCGGGTCCCACCCCTGGTTTCCTGGTGTGGCGGCTCGCCAACAAGTGGCGCGTCGCGGTCGATCGCGCGGTGGCACCGCTGGGCCTCACCCACGCCCAATACGTACTGGTCGCGTCACTGCACGGCATGCAGCGCGTCGGCGAAAGACCCAGTCAGCGCCGGCTCGCCGACCACACCGGCCTGGAGGCGCTCTACGTCTCGAAGCTGGCGCGCGTCCTGGAGTCGGCCGGCCTGATCGAGCGCAACCGCGATCCGCGCGACCCGCGCGCCGTACAGCTCGCCCTCACCGAGCAGGGCCAGGCCGTCGCGCGGCAGGCCATTGTGACGGTCCAGCAACTGCATCAGCAGTTGCTGGAGCCGCTCGGCGGTCGCGACGCCCCTCGGACGCGCGCGTTCACCGACGAGCTGACAACCCTGCTCGATGCATCTCTCGCTCCACCCGTACCGAACGACGAGAGCACTCAAGGAGCAACATCATGACCAGCATTGCAGCCACCGCCGAATCCGTCGCCGACGCACGGGCCCTCGGCCTGGCCCACTACGCCGCCCGCGGCGTCCTGGAGCACGTCCTGGCCCGGCACGGCAGCACGTTCCAGCAGCAGATCGTCCTGCGCGCCGCCGTCACCACCGACTCCCCGCAGACGCCGGACGATCTCGTCGCCCGGGCCCAGGGCTCCCTCAAGGCCGATCCGGCCGACATCCGCGCCACTCTCGACGAGCTGCTCGCCAAGCAACTGCTCGCTGCGGACGGCGCGCACCTTCGCCCCACGGACGCAGGACGTGCACTACTCGCCGCCGTCGGCGCGGAGATCGCTCCCATCAGCGCCCGCATCTGGGGCCAGATACCCGCCGAGGACCTGACCGCCGCCGGCCGCGTCCTCGCCCTCGTCACCGAGCGCGCCAACGCGGAGCTTGCGGAGCTGGCCGCCTGACCGCAGCGTTGCATGGTTTCCAGTGGCGCCAGTTGGCCTGGCGGACGGTCCGAAGTGCTTCAGTTGGCGTGTGTCGCCAACTGAAGCACTCAGTTACAGATGGGCCGTGAAGCGCCACGAGCGAAGGCGGAGACATCAGCGCAGGCGCCGTCGGCCGCCCGCTCCCGCCCGGAGGAGTGAAGCGACGACGGGTGCTTGAGAGAGAAGCGAAAGCTGTAACAGCTCCAGCCCTGATCAGCGGAAGACTCTCTCTGACCTGCCCCTACAGCACCGGCAGTGACTTCCGCAGCTCGAACGCGGTGACCTGCGACCGGTACTCCTCCCACTCCTGCCGCTTGTTGCGCAGGAAGAAGTCGAAGACGTGCTCGCCGAGGGTCTCGGCGACCAGGTCGCTGCGCTCCATCAGGGCGAGGGCCTCACCCAGGTTCTGGGGGAGGGGCTCGATGCCCAGCGCGCGGCGTTCCGAGTCGGACAGGGCCCAGACGTCGTCCTCGGCGCCCGGCGGGAGTTCGTAGCCCTCCTCGATGCCCTTCAGGCCGGCGGCCAGCAGGACGGCGTAGGTCAGGTACGGGTTGGCGCCGGAGTCGATGGAGCGGACCTCGACGCGGGCCGAGCCGGTCTTGCCGGGCTTGTACATGGGGACGCGGACCAGGGCGGAGCGGTTGTTGTGGCCCCAGCAGATGTAGGAGGGGGCCTCGCCGCCCGCCCCGGCCGTGCGCTCGCTACCGCCCCAGATGCGCTTGTACGAGTTCACCCACTGGTTGGTGACGGCGGAGATCTCCGCCGCGTGCCGCAGCAGGCCCGCGATGAAGGAGCGGCCGACCTTGGAGAGCTGGTACTCGGCGCCCGACTCGTAGAACGCGTTGCGGTCGCCCTCGAAGAGGGAGAGGTGGGTGTGCATGCCCGAGCCCGGGTACTCCGAGAACGGCTTCGGCATGAAGGTGGCCTGGAGGCCCTGCTCCAGCGCGACCTGCTTCATGACCAGGCGGAAGGTCATGATGTTGTCGGCCGTGGAGAGCGCGTCGGCGTAGCGCAGGTCGATCTCCTGCTGGCCGGGGGCGCCCTCGTGGTGGGAGAACTCCACCGAGATGCCCATCGACTCCAGCATGGTGATCGCCTGGCGGCGGAAGTCCATGCCGATGTTCTGCGGGGTGTGGTCGAAGTAGCCGGAGTTGTCGGCGGGGGTGGGGACCGTGCCGTCGACGGGCTTGTCCTTCAGCAGGAAGAACTCGATCTCCGGGTGGGTGTAGAAGGTGAAGCCCAGGTCGGAGGTGCGGGCCAGGGCGCGCTTGAGGACGTAGCGCGGGTCGGCGAAGGACGGGGACCCGTCCGGCATGAGGATGTCGCAGAACATCCGGGCCGTGCCGGGGGCCTCCGCGCGCCAGGGCAGGACCTGGAAGGTCGACGGGTCCGGCTTGGCGATCATGTCGGACTCGTAGACCCGGGCGAAGCCCTCGATCGCCGAGCCGTCGAAGCCGATGCCCTCGTCGAAGGCCTGCTCCAGCTCGGCCGGGGCCACGGCGACGGACTTGAGGAAGCCCAGTACGTCCGTGAACCACAGGCGTACGAACCGGATGTCGCGTTCCTCCAGCGTCCGGATCACGAACTCCTGCTGCTTGTCCATCTTCCGCTTCCCCATCCTCGCTGGTCAGGCCGCCTGTCTCCGGTACGGCGGGAGGTGGCCCTGCACCTGAGCATCAGACCACAGCACGGTTACGTACGCGTTGCGGGCCTCGGTCGCCTGCCGGTCCTCCCCGCAGCGTAGAGGCCGCGTGTTCGATCGGGCCATTCCTGGAGTCCGGGCCGCGACAGATCCCGTCACCCCCTACGAAGGACCACTCCTTCACCATTACGATCAGCGCACTCAGTCGGCCCCCCTTACCCAGAAGGGCACACCCCATGGGTTCCGCCAAGAAGAGCAGCAACACGGCGCGTCAGGCACGGATAGCCGAGATGCGGCGCGCCGAGGAGTCCCGCGACCGCCGGAACCGAATACTCACCATCGCGGTCAGTACCGTGGTCGTCGCCGGTCTCGTCGTCGGTGGTGTCGTCCTCGTCCGGTCGCAGTCGGACGACTCCGCCTCCGACACGGCGTCCGACGGCAAGACGTCCGGCAAGTTCGTCACCGGCGACGACGGGGTGCGGACCTGGGAGGGGGACCTGGGCCGCAACCACGTCGCCGAGAAGGTGTCCTACCCCGCCGAGCCCCCGGTCGGCGGCGACCACAACCAGGTGTGGATGAACTGCGACGGCGACGTCTACACCAAGCCGCTGAACAACGAGAACGCCGTGCACTCGCTGGAGCACGGTGCCGTCTGGGTGACGTACACCGACGAGGCGCCGAAGGCCGAGGTGGACAAGCTGGCGGCGAAGGTGAAGAAGACGCCGTACTCGCTGATGAGCCCGGACGACAAGCAGAAGGACCCGATCATGCTCACCGCCTGGGGCCACCAGCGCACGGTGACGGGCGCCGACGACCCGAACGTGGACAAGTTCTTCGAGAAGTTCGTCCAGGGCGAGCAGACCCCAGAGCCGGGTGCCGCCTGCACGAACGGCCTGTCCGAGTGACACCGAAACAGGCCGGCTGGATCGCGGGGGCCGCGGCGGCGGCCCTCGTCGCGGCCGGCGGCATCACCTACGCGGTCGCCGGGGACGACGGCGCGGGCCGTGTCCCGTCCGCCGACTCGGCGGACGCCGGCTTCGCGCGGGACATGTCGGTGCACCACCAGCAGGCCGTGGAGATGTCGTACATCGTGCGCGACCGCACGAAGGACGAGGAGGTGCGCCGGCTCGCGTACGACATCGCGCAGACCCAGGCCAACCAGCGCGGCATGATGATCGGCTGGCTGGACCTGTGGGGGCTGCCGAAGGTGTCGTCGGACCCGCCGATGACCTGGATGGGCATGGGCGACGCGCCGTCGGCCGGGGAGGGTTCGCTGATGCCGGGGATGGCCACCGACGCCCAGATGGAGAAGCTGGCGACGCTGGACGGGAAGCGAGCGGAGGTCTACTACCTCCAGCTCATGACCGAGCACCACAAGGGCGGCGTCCACATGGCCGAGGGGTGCGCCGAGCGGTGCACGGTCGGCGTGGAGCGGCGGCTGGCCCAGGGGATGGTGGAGTCGCAGGAGTCGGAGATCCGGCTGATGGCGGACCTGCTGGCCGAGCGGGGCGCGAAGCCGGAGTAGTGAGGCCGCCCCGGACGGGCCGACGCGAAGGCGGTCCCCGACGCGAAGGCGGGTCCCGACGCGAAAGCGGGCCCGTTCCACCGGCCGGGCCCGCCCGCGGACAGGACCTAGCGTTGCCGCCTGAGGTCCGCCAGCAGCTGGTGCAGCGGCTCCGTCTCCCGGCGCCGGTACTCCTGGACCGCCCAGCCGTTGCCGTCGGGGTCCTTGAAGTACATGAAGGTGGCGCCGTCGTCCGGTGAGTACTGCACCGGCTCGGAGACCTCCAGGCCGCGCCCCACCAGCTCCGCGTGGGCCGCCTTGATGTCGGTGACGCACAGTTGCAGGCCCTGGTACGTGCCGGGGGCCGGCGCGGTCTGGCCCTGTGCCATGTCCCAGATGGCCTCACCGAGGGCGATCGAGCAGCCCGAGCCCGGAGGCGTCAGCTGGACGATGCGCATGCCCGGCATGACCTCCTGGTCGATGTCGACGTGGAATCCGACCTTGTCCCGGTAGAAGTCCCGGGCGCGGTCGATGTCGGTCACGGGCAGCGGGATCACTTCGAGCGTGAAGTCCATGGCCTGGCTCCTTCGACGTCCTTGTCGAGCACGGTGTCGGTTGTCATTGGCTGTACGTCAGTAGTCCATGCAGTGCATGTAGTCCCAGTAGCCGCACGTCAGTAGTGGTACCGCGCCTGGACGATGACCAGTTCGCCGTCGACCGGCTTGTACACCAGGCGGTGGGTGTCGTCGATGCGTCGTGACCAGTAGCCCGACAGGTCGCCCTTCAGCGGCTCAGGCTTGCCGATGCCCTTGAACGGGTCACGTGTGATGTCGGTGATCAGTTTGTTGATCCGCTTGGTCACCTTCCGGTCGCTCTCGGCCCAGTGGACGTAGTCCTCCCAGCCGTGCGTCGTGAAAGTGATCCTCACGGGCGCTCCGCGTCGGGGTCGATCAGCTCACGTCGGCGAGCACCGCCGGATTCGGCCTCGGCGATGGAGTCGAGCAGGCGGCGGGCGTTCCTCGGGGAACGCAGGAGATGCACGGTCTCCGTCCAGGCCGTGAAGTCCTCCTCGGACATGAGCACGGCGTTTCCTTTGCGGGAAGTGATGTGCACCGGGGCGTGGTCCTCGTTGACCTGCTCTATCAGGGGGAACAGGTTCTGACGGGCTTCGCTGGCGGTAATGGACATACCGGTGCCTCCCTTCGCGGCTTGTACAAGATATCGTACGAGTGTGGAGCGGTCCACCGGAGCGGGCGCCGGTGACCGATGCCGGTACGCCCCGACGCCCGCGCGCGCTTCCCCGGTTACGCTCCCCCCAGGACCTTGATTCCGACGGAACGCAGTGCGACAGACGCGACAGGAGGCCCGGATGACGGCGCCGGGGCGCAGGAGCAGTACCTTCACGCGGCTGCTGCGGCACGGCTTCACCGATCCCTCGGCCGCCGAGCGGCTGCTGGACGGCGTGGAGCTGGCGCCGGTCCGCGACGACCCGGTCCTGCTGGAGGCGTTGGGCGCCACCGCCGACCCGGACCTCGCCCTGCACGGCCTGGTCAGACTGCTGGAGGCGCAACCCGTCCCCACCGCCCGCCGGGAGCTGCTGGACACCCTGATAGCCGCCAAGCCGCTGCGCGACCGCCTGCTCGGTGTGCTCGGCGCCTCCGAGGCGCTCGCCGACCACCTCGCCCGGCACGCCGGCGACTGGCAGGCCCTGGTCACCTACGAGCCGCGGGACCTGCACCGCGGGGTGGCGGAGTTCGAGGACGGCCTCGCCGAGGCCACCGACCCCGTCTCTCTGCGCGTCGCCTACCGGCGCTGCCTGCTGTCCATCGCCGCCCGCGACGTGTGCGGCACCATCGACGTCGCCGAGACCGCCGCCGAGCTGGCCGACCTCGCCACCGCCACCCTGCGCGCCGCCCTCGCCCTCGCCGAGGCCGACGCGCCCGAAGAGGCCGCGCTGTGCCGGCTCGCGGTGATCGCGATGGGCAAGTGCGGCGGACACGAGCTGAACTACGTCTCCGACGTCGACGTCATCTTCGTGGGCGAGCCCGCGGAGGGGGTGGACGACGAGGCCAGGGCCATGCGGGCCGCGACCGCACTCGCCTCGCACCTGATGCGGATCTGCTCCGAGACCACCGTCGAGGGCTCCATCTGGCCCGTCGACGCCAACCTCCGCCCCGAGGGACGCAACGGCCCGCTGGTGCGTACCCTCAGCAGCCATCTCGCCTACTACCAGCGCTGGGCCAAGACCTGGGAGTTCCAGGCGCTGCTCAAGGCCCGCCCGGTGGCCGGCGACCCCGTGCTGGGCGCCGAGTACGTCGCCGCCCTCCAGCCCCTGGTGTGGCAGGCCGCCGACCGGGAGAACTTCGTCCCCGACGTGCAGAAGATGCGCCGCCGGGTGGTGGAGACCATCCCCGTGGCCGAGGTCGGCCGGCAGCTGAAACTGGGCCCGGGCGGGCTGCGGGACGTCGAGTTCGCCGTCCAGCTGCTCCAGCTGGTGCACGGGCGCTCCGACACGTCCCTGCACAGCGGTACGACGCTGGACGCGCTGGAGGCGCTCGCCGCGGGCGGGTACGTCGCCCGGTCCGACGCCGCCCAGCTCGACGAGGCGTACCGCTTCCTGCGCTCCATGGAGCACCGCATCCAGCTGTACCGGCTGCGGCGCACCCACCTGGTGCCCGAGGACGAACCGGACCTGCGCCGTCTCGGCCGCTCCCTCGGCCTGCGCACCGATCCGGTGGCAGGGCTGCTGCGCGCGTGGAGACGGCACGCCTCCGTCGTACGCCGGCTGCACGAGAAGCTGTTCTACCGGCCGCTGCTGGACGCCGTCGCCCAGCTGGCGCCCGGCGAGGCCCGGCTGAGCCCCGAGGCGGCCCGGGAGCGGATGGTCGCCCTCGGGTACGCCGACCCGGCCGCCGCGCTCAGGCACCTGGAGGCGCTGGCGTCGGGCGTCACCCGCAAGGCGGCCATCCAGCGCACCCTGCTGCCCGTCCTGCTGGGCTGGTTCGCGGACTCCGCCGACCCGGACGCGGGTCTGCTCAACTTTCGCAAGGTCTCGGACGCGCTCGGCAAGACACCCTGGTACCTGCGGCTGCTGCGGGACGAGGGCGCGGCGGCCGAGAACCTCGCCCGGGTGCTCTCCGCCGGGCGGCTCGCCCCGGACCTGCTGATGCGGGCGCCCGAGGCCGTCGCGCTGCTCGGGGACGGCAACGCCGGGGGACTGGCGCCGCGCGGGCGGCTCCAGCTGGAGCAGGAGACCCTCGCCGCGGTCCGCCGCGCGGACGGCGCGGTGCAGGCGGTCGCGGCGGTGCGCGGGGTACGGCGCCGGGAGCTGTTCCGTACGGCCGCCACGGACATCGTCGGTTCCTACGGCACCGAGGCGCAGCCCGTCGAGGTCGACCAGGGCGCCCTGGTCGACCGGGTGGGCGCCGCGGTCTCCGATCTGACGGCGGCGACGCTGGCGGGGACTTTGCGGGCGGTCGTGCGGGAGGGCTGGGGCGACACGCTGCCGACCCGGTTCGCGATCATCGGGATGGGCCGCTTCGGCGGGCACGAGCTGGGCTACGGCTCGGACGCGGACGTGCTCTTCGTGCACGAGCCGCTGGACGGGGTCGGCGAGCGGGAGGCGGCGGACGCGGCGGGCAGGGTCGTCACCGAGATGCGCCGCCTGCTCCAGGTGCCCAGCGCCGACCCGCCCCTGCTCATCGACACCGACCTGCGGCCCGAGGGCAAGTCCGGGCCGCTGGTGCGGACGCTGAAGTCGTACGAGGCCTACTACCGGCGCTGGTCGATGGTGTGGGAGCGGCACGCGCTGCTGCGGGCCGAGTTCGTCGCCGGGGACGCGGATCTGGGGCGGCGGTTCACCGAGCTGGCCGATCCGCTGCGGTACCCGGCGGACGGGCTCGGGGATGACGCCGTACGGGAGATCCGGCGGCTCAAGGCCCGGATGGAGTCCGAGCGGCTGCCCCGCGGCGCCGACCCCAAGCTGCACGCCAAACTGGGCCCGGGCGGACTGTCCGACGTGGAGTGGACCGTGCAGCTCCTCCAGCTGCGGCACGGGCACACGGAGGCGGGGCTGCGGACCACCCGGACGCGCCGGGCCCTGTCCGCCGCCTGCGACGCCGGCCTCGTCTCGGCGGAGCACGCCGGGACGCTCGACGAGGCGTGGGTCCTGGCGACGCGCGTCCGCAACGCGGTGATGCTGGTGCGGGGACGGGCGAGCGACACCTTCCCGAGCGACCCCCGGGAGCTCGCGGCGGTGGGCCGCTACCTGGGTCACGGGCCCGGGCACGCGGGCGACATGCTGGACGAGTACCGCCGCACGGCCCGCCGGGCCCGGACGGTGGTGGAGGAGCTGTTCTACGACACCCCCTAGCCGGCCCGGTCTTCGACCTGTAGTGCCCCGGCGGGTGGGGGGGCGACCGCTCGTCCCGTGCCCCGGGACGTCCGGTGTCGGCGAAGAGCGGCCGGAGGTGCCCAGGAACAGCAGGGCGGGGCGGCCCCGCAGGGGCCGCCGCGACGGCCCGGTGCGGATCGCGCGGGAACGAACGCCCCTCACTGGCCTCCGGCGCGCTGCCGCGACGGCACCGGCGGTTCGCCCACGGTGACGGCTGCTGATGTCCCGGTGGACGTGTCGAAGAAACCCGGTGTGGGAGCGCAGGTGGCCGGGCAGGGGGCGTCCGTCCGGGCGGTGGCAAGGGTGCGCGTGGCGCCGCTACGGTGCCGGACCGTGCGGACCGGGAGGGAGACGTGGAGACGGCTCAGCGGGAGTCGGCGCGGACGACCACGACCCGTCGCCCGCGGGTGTGTCCGGCCTGGCTGTCGGCGTGCGCCGCCGCGGCCTCGGCCAGGGTGTAGGACTTCTCGACCGGGATGTGGAGCTTCCCCCGTGAGATGAGGTCGACGGCCTCGGCGAGTGCGTCCGGCACACTCCCGGCCACGCCGGAGAAGCGGACACCGGACTTCGGCGCGTCGAGGTCGGCGATGGACACCACCTTCCGTGGATCCCCGGTCAGCTCGACCAGCTCGCGGATCACGCCCGAGCCGGCCAGGTCGAGGGCCCCGTCGACCGGGCCGAGCCGCCGTACCCGCTCGACCCAGCCGTCGCCGTACGTCGTGGCGAGGGCGCCCAGGCTCCCCAGGTAGTCCTGGTTCGCGGCCCCGGCGGTGCCGATCACCGTGATGCCGCGCTCGCGGGCGATCTGCAGCACCGCCGAGCCGACACCCCCGGACGCCCCGCTGACCAGCAGCGTCTGCCCGGGCCGTACACCGACCTCGCGGATGACGCGCAGCGCGGTCTCCACCACGGAGGGGTATCCGGCAGCCTCCTCGAACGTCAGTCCCTCGGGCATCCGGGCCCAGGCCCCCAGCACGGAGAACTCGGCGTAGGTGCTCGAGCCCTCGCCGAACACGTGGTCGCCGACCTCGACCCCTTCGACACCCTCACCGACCTCGTCCACCACCCCGGAGGCGTCCAGCCCGACCCCTGAGGGCAATTCGGTCGGATGGGCCCCCAGGACCTGGCCCTCCCGGACCCTCCAGTCGACGGGGTTGACGCCCGCCGCCCGCACGGCGACGCGTACCTGGCCGGGGCCCGCGTGGGGCTCCTCGGCGTCTATGAGGCGCAGGACTTCCGGACCGCCGAACTCGGCGAAGCTCACTTTCTTCATACGGCCGACCG
>NZ_BAABCQ010000077.1:0-35436 GCF_039539045.1 Streptomyces marokkonensis | reverse complement strand
GTAAGTACAGGCTTAGTCCGTCTTGTGTCTGTTTGGTCGGATGTAAGTGGGGTGGGTCAGGGGCATCGGTCCGGGTCTGTCAGGATGGAGGCATGGGTCAGCCGGTGGGACACGAATCGGGAGAAGGCGGTTCGGAAGGAGCGTCGCGGTTCGAGCTCCCCCCGGGACAGCGACTGCAGCGCGGCTGGCCGGTCACGCACTACGGACCGGTCCCCAGGTTCCGCCCGGAGCGCTGGGAGTTCCGGGTCTTCGGCACCACCGCCGACGGCGAGAAGCACGGCTGGAGCCACGAGGAGTTCACGGCCCTGCCGTACACCACAGTCGTCGCCGACCTGCACTGCGTCACGAAGTTCAGCATGCTCGACTCCGAGTGGGGCGGCGTACCGGCCACCACGATCCTGGGCCTGGCCCCGCCCGCGCCCGCCGTCACCCATGTGATGGTGTGGGCGGAGTACGGCTTCAGCTCCAACCTCCGGCTGTCCGACTTCGCCGCCGACCGCACCCTCTTCGCCACCCACAAGGACGGCGAGCTGCTCACCGCCGAGCACGGCTTCCCGCTTCGGCTGGTCGTCCCGCACCTGTACGCCTGGAAGGGCCCGAAGTGGGTCCGCGGCATCGAGTACATGACCGCCGACCGCCGGGGCTTCTGGGAGGAGCGCGGCTACCACAACATCGGCGACCCGTGGCAGGAGCAGCGCTACTCCTACCAGGAGGAGCCCGGAGACGGCCCCGAGCTCTGAGTCGCCGTACACCTTTGGTCCGGCCTGGCGTACCGCCTGCCCCGGGGTGTCAGCCGTCGCGCAGCTTCTTCAGCCGCTCCATGTCGGCAGCGTGCCCCTCCTTGCCGCCCGGCGTCTCGATGACCAGTGGCACCCCCTCGGTCGCGGGGTGGGTCATCAGCGCCCGGAACGGGTCCTCACCGATGTGACCGGCGCCGATGTTCTCGTGCCGGTCCTTGTGGGCGCCGGCCACGTCCTTGGAGTCGTTGGCGTGGATCAGCTTCAGCCGGCCCTCGCCGACCGTGTCCACCAGCAGGTCCAGCGTCCGGTGCATGCCCGACGGGCCGGTCAGGTCGTGTCCCGCCGCGAAGATGTGGCAGGTGTCCAGGCACACGCCGAGCTTCGGATGGGCGTCCAGCGCCTCGAAGTACGGCCCGAAGTCCCAGGTGCGCGAGCACAGTGAGGCGCCCTGCCCGGCGGTCGACTCCAGGAGCAGGTACGGGTCGTCGTCGTGGGTGAGTTCCTCGAGCAGCGGCAGCATGTACTCCCGTACCTGCTTCAGCGCCACCGACCGGTCCCGTCCACCGGTCGCGCTGCCGGTGTGCACGACCACGCCGAGCGCCCCGATCGCCCGCCCGCGCCGCAGCGAGTGTCGCAGCGACTCGACCGACCGCTCCACCGTCGCCTCGGTGTGCGAACCGAAGTTGATCAGGTACGGCGCGTGCACGTACGCCGGGACCGACCCGGCGGCACAGGCCTCCCGGAACGCCTCATCCTGCTTCGGGTTGCCGACCGGCGTGGCCCAGCCGCGCGGGTTGGCGACGAAGACCTGCACGGCCTCCGCCTTCAGATCACGGGCGTAGGACAGACCCACGGAGTGCAGGCCGCCGGCCACGGGGACGTGACCGCCGACGGGGTTGCGGGGGAGCGTGGGGGAGGGGGCGGGCTGTTGACTGTTCACCCATTCAGGGTGTCACGCGGGGGCACGCGTCCGGACGGTGAGAGCCGTCACCTGATGGTGATCCTGATGGTGGAGCCCTTGGGCGCCGTGTCCCCGCCGTCCACCGACTGGTCCTTCACGGTGTCACCGAACAGCCCGAGCAGTCCCCGGTCCTCGTCCACCTGGAAACCCGCGTCCTTCAGCGCCCGCTTGGCATCGTCCACGCTGTCACCGACCACGTCCGGGACCTCGATCATCTCGGGGCCCTTGGACACCGTGAGCGTCACCGTGTCGCCCTTGGCGGCCCTGCTGCCCGGGGCCGGAGTCTGCCGGGCGACCTGGCCCTTGTCGTGCTCCGAGTTCACCTGCTCGGTGGCGACCTCGACCTTCAGGCCGGCCTCCGTCAGGTCGGCTCTGGCGTCGGCCAGGTCGTCGCCGGTGACGTCCGGGACGTCCACCGGGCTGCCCTTGCTGACGACCAGCGCGACCGCCGAACCCGCGCGCACCGTGGTGCCCGTCACCGGCTTGGTGGAGACCACGAAGCCCTGGGGCACGTCCTCGCTGAACGCCCGGGTCACCATGCCCGGCTCCAGCCCCTCCTCCTTCAGCAGCTTCCGTGCCCGGTCCAGCTTGTAGCCCTGGATGTCCGGCAGCTTCACGGTGTCGGGGCCGTCGGAGACCGTGAACGACACGGAGTCGTTCTTGCGGATGCGGGTGCCCACGCCGGGGTCGGTGCTGATGACCTTGCCGCGTTCCACGGTGTCGCTGTAGGCGTGCCGGACCTTGCCGACGCCCAGGCCGGCGTCGTCCAGCCGGTCCCGGGCCTGCGCCTCGGTCTTGGACAGTACCGGCGGCACCTTGGTGAACTGGCCGGAGTTGATGTACCAGACGCCCGTACCGACACCGAGCACCAGCAGGACGGCGACGACGACGGCCAGCGGACCGCGCCGCAGCTCCGGCAGGCGGCGCCGGGGCGGGGCCTGCGGAAGAGGTGCCAGCCGGCTGGTGCGGTCGACCCCGTCGGCGGGGAAGCCGGTGCCCGCGCCGGAGTCCTCGTCCTCGTTCACAGGGAGCGGCCGGGGCATCGTCAGCGAGCGCGGGATCACGCTCGTGCGGTCCTCGGCGTTGTCGTGCTCCGAGGCGAGCGCCTGCGGCGGCATTGCGTCCAGCTGGTCCGCGCTCAGTGCCCCGCGCGTCTCACGAGCCCGCGCGAACAGCGCCACGGCGTCGTGCGGACGGATCTCAGGATTGCGGGCGGTCGCCGAGGCGACCAGCTCGTCCAGCTCGTACGCCATCCCCGGCACGGCGGCCGACGGCGGCGGCACGTCCTCGTGCAGGTGCTTGTAGAGCACCTGGGCGGGGGAGTCCCCGTCGTGCGGCTTGCCGCCGGTCAGCATCTCGTACAGGACGACGCCGCAGGCGTACACGTCGACCTTCGGATCGGCGGTGCCGTGCTCGATCTGCTCGGGCGCCAGGTAGGAGACGGTGCCGAGGACGGACCCGGTGGTGTTCGTGACCGTGTCCACGGCCCGGACCAGGCCGAAGTCGGCGACCTTGACCCGGCCGTCGTCCCCTATGAGGACGTTCTCCGGCTTCATGTCCCGGTGCACGAACCCGGCCCGGTGCGCGGCGCCGAGCGCGGCCAGCACCGGCTCCAGGATGTCCAGCGCCGCCCGCGGCCGGAGCGCCCCCCGCTCGCGCAGCACGTCACGCAGGGTGCAGCCGGCGATGTATTCCATGGCCAGGTAGACGTACGCCCCCTCGGCCCCCTGGTCGAAGACCTGTACGACGTTGGGGTGGTCGAGCCGGGCCACCGACTTGGCCTCGCGGATGAACCGCTCCACGAAGGTGGCGTCGGTCGCGAGCGTCGGGTGCATCACCTTCAGCGCGAGCACGCGGTCCAGGCGGGTGTCCACGGCCCGGTAGACCGTGGCCATCCCGCCGACCGCGATCCGCGCCTCGACGCGGTACCGGCCGTCGAGCACCTGCCCGACGAGGGGGTCCTGAAGGGTCGTGTCCACGCAGCGAGTCTACGAGCCACCACGGACACCCGGCGTCGCCGCCGGCGATCGGGGGCGGTACTGCAGCGGACCTGTGACGCTTCCCACGCGCGGCGGGCCGCCGGCGGCGATGAACCCCCACGAGCGAGGCCCACCTCTTGTCCGACTGGAATCGGGTGGTGCGTGGATGGGAGACGAAACGGCAGGACTGCGCGGGCTCACTGAAAAGCGGGCCGCTCCGGATCCAGCGCCGCCAGGCCCTCCGCAGGAGACGACGCCTCGGCGAAGTGCCGCCGTGGAATCCGCCCGGCCCGCCGTGCCAGCCTTCCCGCCCCCACCGCGAACCGCATCCCCTCCGCCATCAGCACCGGCTCCTGCGCCCGCGTCACGGCGGAGGCGAGCATCACACCCGCACACCCCAGTTCCATCGCCAGCGCCACGTCCGACGCCGTACCGGCCCCCGCGTCCAGAATCACCGGCACGCGCGCGTGCTCCACGATCAACTCGAAGTTGTGCGGGTTGCGGATACCGAGCCCCGACCCGATCGGCGAGCCGAGCGGCATGATCGCGGCGCACCCGACGTCCTCCAGCTTGCGCGCGAGGACCGGGTCGTCGTTCGTGTACGGCAGCACCGTGAACCCGTCGTCGACCAGCGTCTCCGCCGCGTCCAGCAGCTCGATCGGGTCCGGCAGCAGGGTGCGCTCGTCTGCGATGACCTCCAGCTTGACCAGGTCGGTGGCGAGGGCCTCGCGGGCGAGGCGGGCAGTGAGGACGGCCTCCCCGGCGGTGAAGCAGCCGGCCGTGTTCGGCAGCACCCGGATGCCCAGCTTCTCCAGCACCGACAGCACGGACCCGTGCACCGAGGCGTTCACGCGCCGCATCGCGACGGTCGTCAGCTCCGTCCCGGAGGCCACCAGCGCCCGCTCCAGCACATCGAGGCTGGGCGCCCCCCCGGTGCCCATGATCAGGCGGGACCCGTACGTCGTACCGCCGAGGACAAAGGGATCGTCGGCCATGGTCAGCCTCCTTGGACGGCGGTGAGGACTTCCACGCGGTCGCCGTCGGCCAGCGCCGTGGCGGACCACCGCGCGCGCGGGACGACGGTTTCGTTCAGGGCGGCGGCCACACCGGACGGTGCCGCGGTGAGCGTGCCCACCAGGGCGTCCAGAGCGGTACCGGGAGCCACCTCGCGCGGCTCGCCGTTGACGGAGATGTTCATGCGGGCTGCTCCGAGTGTTCCGGGAGTGCGGGGGCGGCGCCGAAGCGCAGGGGGCTGAAGGGCAGTGCCTCGGCCAAAAGCTCCCCGGTGGTCAGGACGTCCGCCATGACGTCGCCGGTGACCGGGGTGAGCAGGACGCCGTTGCGGTGGTGCCCGGTGGCCAGCAGCAGGCCGTCAAGACCGGTCGGGCCGAGCAGCGGGGCGTTGTCCGGGGAGCCCGGGCGCAGACCCGCCAGGGTCTCCGTCAGGGGCAGCTCGGTGATGCCGGGGACCAGCTCGTGGGCGTCGCGCAGCAGCTCGTAGACGCCGCCCGCGGTGACCGTGGTGTCCCAGCCCAGCTCCTCGCTGGTGGCCCCGACGACCAGCTCGCCACTCTGACGGGGCACCAGGTAGAGGTGGTTGCCGCGCACCACGGCACGCACGGTCCGGTTCAGCAGTGGACCGTGCGCCTGCGGCATCGCCAGCCGCAGCACCTGCCCCTTCACGGGCCGTACCGGCGGCAGTACGTCGTCCGGGACGCCCGTGAGCCGCCCGCTCAGGCTGCCCCCGGCCAGTACCACCTGCCCGGCCTCAAGCGCGGTGCCGTCGGCCGTGACGACACCCGTGGCCCGCTCACCGCCACGCCCGACGGTGAGCCGGTCGGCCCACACCCGGTGGAAGACGACGCCCGCGCGTTCGCAGGCGGCCACGAGCGCGCCGGCCAGTCGCCGGGGGTCGATCTGGTGATCGCCGTCCACCCGGAGCCCCCCGCGCACGCCCGGCGCGAGCATCGGCTCCAGGCGCCGGCACTCACGCCCCGTCAGCCACTCGGACTCCAGACCCGAGCGCTGCTGGAGCGCGTGCAGTTCCCGCAGGTGGGCGCGGTCGTCGGCGTCCAGGGCGACGGCGAGGGTGCCGCAGCGGCGGTAACCGAGGTCGTGGCCGGTGAGGTCGGCCAGCTCGGCCGCGAACGCCGGGTAGCGGCGGGCCGAGGCGAGGTTCAGCGCGAGCAGCGTCTGCTCGCCGTAGTGCAGTTCCGTGACGGCGGCCAGCATCCCGGCGGCCACCTGGGCGGCCCCACCGCCCGGTTCGGGATCCACGAGGGCCGTGCCGAGCCCGCGCTGCGCGGCCCGCCACGCCGTGACCAGGCCGATGATCCCGCCCCCGACGACGAGGACGTCGGGTGTGCGTGACGTCGTGGGTGACGTCGTGTGCGGCGGTGACGACATGGGCGTCCAGCCCCTCCCTTCGCCGGCATGACCCGGATCAGGTTCGTACGGTCGGAGGCCGCCAGCCTCCCTCTCAGCCCGGTGCGTCCGGGCTCCCGCGAGTGCCTTGCGTCGGCCAGCCTAGCCCGCGGCGCGTCGCACTCGTAAGGGGAGTCGCCCCGCGCCTGCCTACAGCCCCGTACGGCCCGTACGGCCGAGCGGTGTGGAGCAGGTCACCGCGCACGACCCCTGACTGACGAGGGGCCGGTGTCTAAGGTGATCACGTGAGCGAGCAGACGCAGGAGCGGGCCCGGGTGCGGGAAGCGGACGCGGAACGCCGCGTGGTCGTCGTCGGCGCGGGCATGGCGGGGGTGCAGACCGCCGTCGCCCTGCGGGAGCAGGGCTTCACCGGCACCGTGACCCTGATCGGCGCGGAGCCGCACCAGCCGTACGACCGTCCTCCGCTGTCCAAGGCCGTCCTGCTCGGCACGGCAGAGGGCTCCGCCTTCGACATTGACTTCGAGGCGCTCGGCATCACCCTGCGGCTCGGCTGCGAGGCCCTGGGCGTCCGCCCCGCGGAGCACGTACTCGACACCTCCGAGGGGCCCGTGCCGTACGACGTCCTCGTCCTCGCGACCGGCGCCGAACCGATCCGTCTCCCCGGCACCGAGGGCGTGCCCGGCGTGCACCTGCTGCGCACCCTGGACGACGCCGAACGGCTGCGCCCGGTGCTCGCCCGGCAGCACGACGTCGTGGTCGTCGGCGCGGGCTGGATCGGCGCCGAGTTCGCCACCGCCGCGCGCGAGGCGGGCTGCGCCGTGACCGTCGTGGAGGCCGCCGACCGGCCCCTCGCCGGCGCGCTGCCCGACGAGGTCGCCGCGCCGATGACCACCTGGTACGCCGACGCGGGCGCCGTACTGCGCACCCACGCGCGCGTGGAGCGTGTGGAGCCCGGCGGCCCGGGAGAGCCCGGTCACGTCGTCGTCCTGGACGACGGCTCGCGGCTGCCCGCCGGCGCGGTCGTCGTCGGCATCGGCGCCCGGCCCGCCACCGCCTGGCTCGCCGGCTCCGGGATCGGCCTGGGCGCGCAGGGGGAGGTCCTGGCCGACGACCGCCTGCGCGCCTCGGTGCCGGACGTCCACGCGGTCGGCGACTGCGCCTCCTTCCCCTCCGGCCGCTACGGCGAGCGGCTGCTGGTGCACCACTGGGACAACGCCCTCCAAGGGCCGCGCACGGTCGCCGCCGACATCATCGGCGCCGTCGGCGGCGAGGCCGTGGCGGCCTACGACCCGGTGCCGTACTTCTGGTCCGAGCAGTTCGGCCGCTTCGTCCAGTACGCCGGTCACCACACGGACGCCGACGCCACCCTGTGGCGCGGGGACCCCTCGGGGCCCGCCTGGACGGTCTGCTGGCTGCGCGAGGGCCGCATGGTCGCCCTGCTGGCGGTGGGCCGTCCCCGGGACCTGGCCCAGGGCAAACGTCTGATCCAGGCGGGCGCGACGATGGACCCGCGGCTGCTGGCCGACCCGGCGAAGCCGCTGAAGGCGGCGACCGCGTAGTCCCTCCGGTGGGTGCGCCGGCCCAGGTCGGACGGGTCCGGCTTCCGACTGTCGGTGCCAGATGGCAGGCTTGGGTCGTGACCGAGATTGACGCAAAGACCGATGCTCTCGTGCCTGCCTGGCTCACCGTTCCCGACATCGCCGAGATGCTCGGTGTCGAGGTGACCCGCGTACGCCAGCTGATCAAGGAAGGCCAGCTCATCGCCGTACGCCGCGGCGAGAACCGCGCGCTGCACATCCCCGCGGCCTTCATCGACGAGGACAAGGTCGTCAAAGGCCTGGTCGGGACGCTGACGCTGTTGCGGGACGACGGCTGGACGGCCGAGGAGATGCTGGAGTGGCTCTTCACGCCCGACGAGACCCTGCCCGGCACCCCCGCGCAGGCGCTGAGCGAGAATCGCGGCACGGAGGTGAAGCGCCGCGCCCAGGCGCTCGCCGTCTGACCTGACACACCACCGTGGCGTGCGGGCCGCGGCACACGGCCCCGACGGCCGTGCCGGTCCGCCGCCCGCACGCCACCAGACCCCAGGGGGACACCAGCATGCCCGGCACCGACGACACCGCCACCGCCCGAGCCCGGCTCGCCGACGCCCGGCTCTACCTGTGCACGGACGCCCGTCGTGACCAGGGCGACCTGCCCTCGTTCCTGGACGCGGTGCTGGCCGGTGGCGTCGACATCGTGCAGTTGCGTGACAAGGGCATGGAGGCGGCGGAGGAGCTGGAGCACCTCGCGGTCTTCGCCGACGCCTGCGCCCGCCACGGCAAGCTCCTCGCCGTGAACGACCGGGCGGACGTCGCCCACACCGCCCGCGCCGACGTGCTGCACCTCGGGCAGGGCGACCTGCCGGTGCCCGCCGCACGGGCGATCCTCGGCGACGGCGTACTCGTCGGCCGCTCCACGCACTCCGAGTCCGAGGCCGCCGCCGCCGCTGTCCAGGACGGCGTGGACTACTTCTGCACCGGCCCGTGCTGGCCCACCCCCACCAAGCCCGGCCGCCACGCACCCGGCCTCGGCCTGGTCCGCCACACGGCGTCCCTCGGCACCGACCGCCCCTGGTTCGCCATCGGCGGCATCGACCTCGGCAACCTCGACCAGGTACTGGAGGCCGGTGCCCGGCGCGCCGTCGTCGTCCGAGCGATCACCGCGGCAGACGACCCGGGCGCGGCGGCCGCCGAGTTCGCGAAGCGACTGCGGCAGGCGTAGAGCGAGGCGTGTGTCCAAGGGGTGGACAACAACTCGACAATGTGGACAAATATCCCGCCTCCGGTTGGGTGACCGCCGCCCCCTGGCTAACCTGCCCGTATGGCCCTCGGAACCGCATCCACCAGGACTGATCGCGCACGCACCGTGCGCGACATGCTCGCGTCCGGCAAGACGACGTACTCGTTCGAGTTCTCCGCGCCGAAGACGGCCAAGGGCGAAAGGAACCTGTGGAGCGCGCTGCGGCGGGTCGAGGCGGTCGCGCCCGACTTCGTCTCCGTGACCTACGGAGCCGGCGGTTCCACGCGGGCGGGGACGGTCAAGGAGACCGAGCAGATCGTCGCCGACACGACGCTGACCCCCGTGGCCCACCTCACCGCCGTCGACCACTCCGTCGCCGAGCTGCGCAACATCATCGGCCAGTACGCGGACGCCGGGATCCGCAACATGCTGGCGGTGCGCGGCGACCCGCCCGGCGACCCCACGGCCGACTGGGTCCCGCACCCGCGGGGCCTGACCTACGCCGCCGAACTGGTCCGGCTCATCAAGGAGTCGGGCGACTTCTGCGTCGGTGTCGCGGCCTTCCCGGAGATGCACCCGCGCTCCGCCGGCTGGGACGCGGACGTGACGCACTTCGTCGACAAGTGCCGGGCCGGCGCCGACTACGCGATCACGCAGATGTTCTTCCAGCCCGAGTCCTACCTGCGGCTGCGCGACCGGGTCGCCGCGGCCGGCTGCGAGACCCCGGTGATTCCCGAGGTCATGCCGGTGACCAGTGTGAAGATGCTGGAGAGGTTGCCAAAGCTCAGCAACGCCTCGTTCCCGGCCGAGCTGAAAGAGCGGATCCTCGAAGCAAAGGACGATCCGGCCGCTGTACGCTCCATTGGTATCGAGTTCGCAACGGAGTTCTGCGCGCGGCTACTGGCCGAGGGTGTGCCCGGACTGCACTTCATCACTCTCAACAACTCCACGGCGACCCTGGAAATCTACGAGAACCTGGGCCTGCACCACCCACCGCGGGCCTAGACCGGTCGTACGTATTTACGACACACTGCGTAACGGCCATTGGGAGAGGGGCGTACATGGGCTGGACGGTCCTCTACATCGCGTTCGGCGGCGTCGCGCTGTGGCTGCTCGGTGAGGTGCTGCTGCAGTACAAGGCGCGGCTGCGATACCGGCTGCTCGCCTTCGGCGGCTTCCTCGGCGTCGTGATCGGTGTCCTGATCCCGTCCGTCGTCGTCATCGGGCTGGGCGCGGCCGCCTTCGCGGTCGGCCAGACCTACGTGACGCTGTCCTTCCGCCGCGGCTTCGAGGCCGGCTGGGCGGTCAACGCCCCGGCGAACCTCGTCGGCAAACGCGGCCGTTCCGGACGGGGCCGTCAGGAGCCGACGTTGGAGGTGTCCGGCCTCGAAGCGGCCGAGGGCGGCCCGCACGGCCACGACACCTACGGTGACGGCACACAGGGTCATGCCGCGGGGCAGGGCGGCCTCCCGTACGGCCATGACGACTACGGCCACGACGACCACGACCGTGACGACGTCTTCACCCCGGCCCGCCCGGCCGACCCCACGGCCGCGGAGACCACCGCCGTCCACGAGCCGCAGCCCATGCCGGACGACACCGGCTCGTACGGTGTGTACGCCGACGCCGGCTTCGGCCACGACCAGCAGGCACCGGCCGCGGCCGCGCAGGGCGCCGACCAGTCCTACACCTACGACTACTCGGGCTACGGGCAGCAGCAGGGGTACGACTACGACACCGGCGGCCGGCAGCAGTACGCCGCCTACTCCGACCCGTACATCGGCACCCACACCTACGGCGGGGCGGCGTACGACACCGGCTCCTACGACACGGCCGGCGGGCAGCAGTACGGCCAACAGGGCTACGGGCAGGACCAGTACGCCACCGGCACGCCCGGCGGCTACGGCGGCGAGACCCCGGCCGGCGGTGTGTGGGTGCCGCAGCAGCGCAGCGCCGACGACCCCTACGGCGGCGAACTCCCGCCGGAGCAGACGTACCCCTACCAGGGCAACAGCCAGACACAAGGCCAGAACCAGAGTCAGAACCAGGGCCAGGACCAGAACCAGGGCTACGACGAGCAGTACCGTTTCTGACGGGGCCTGTGGGGGCTGCGCAGCCCGGTGAGGGGTGCCCGACCGCTCACTGGGAGCCTCGGAACTCCGGCCCCTCCACGACGAGTCCGGCGACCAGCGCACCCGACATGCCCGCGTGCGGGAGGCCTCCACCGGGATGCGACCAGCCGCCGGCCGTGAACAACCCGCCGACGCGGGTGCCGTTCGCCGCGTGCAGCAGGCGTCCGCCGACCCCCGCCAGCGCCGGAACGGGCACCGCGCCGCCCTCCGCACCGGTCGCCACCGCGACATCGGCCGGGGTGCACACCTCCTGCCACAGCAGACGCTCACGCAGACCCGGTATCGCACGCTCGGCGACGCTGACCAGGTGTTCGGCATGGAGGTCGAACACCTCCGCCGCCGCCCAATCCGACTCCCCGCCCACGGCGGGCACCACCGCGGTGAGCGTGACCGCCTCGTGGTCCGCGTCCGGGACCGACCCCGGGTCATCGGGCCGGAGGACCGTGACGGTCGGCCGCGCGGTCATGCCGGGTGTGGCGCCGAACAGGCAGTCCAACTCGGTCTCCCTGTCCTCCGTGTGCACCACCGTCCGGTGCGCCGTGCCCGGGGGACGGCCGCCGCGCAGCGCCAGCAGCACCGTCAGCCGGCTCGCCCCACCGCGCTGCGGCGGCACCTCGTCGTCGCCCCGCACCGCCGACCCCCCGCACAGGCGGTCCAGCACACCGGGAGCCACACCGGCCACCACGAACTCCGCCTCGGCGACGCGGCCTTCGGCCAGCTCCACACCCGCCACCCGGCCGTCCTTCTCGGCGACTCCGGTGACCTCGGAGTCGAAGTGGAACTCGACCCGGCGGGCCAGACAGCGCTCGTACACCGCCCGCGCCAGCTCCCGCAGACCGCCGCCGCGCACGTACCACACACCGAAGGCGTACTCCATGTACGGCAGCACGGCGGCGTTCGCCGGGGCGGCCCGGGGGTCCAGGCCGTACGCGAGCGCGTGGCTCTCCAGGAGGGCGGCGAGCCGGGTGTCCCGGAGCTCCCAGGCACCGACCTCGGCGAGCGTGCCGGCCCGGCGGGTGCGCAGCAGCCGCTTGTGCGGGACCGCGGGATAGGGCTCGCGCTCGGCCAGCACCTCCCAGTTCGGCCACAGCGGCTCCTCCAGGAGCGGGCGGCGCGTACGGTCCCAGGTCTCCCGGGCCCGCACCAGGAAGTCGCCCCAGCGCTGCCCGGCGGCCCGGCCGAGCGCCTCGTCCAGGGAGGCGACGACGCCCGCCCGGGAGGCGTTCGGCAGCGAAACCTCCGTGCCGTCCGCGAACACGTGCCGTGACGACGGGTCGACCTGGGCCAGCTCGACACACGCCTCCAGCGGCTCCTTGCCGGTCTTGACGAACAGGTCGCGCCATACCGCGGGCAGCGGCAGCAGACCGGGGCCGGTGTCGAACGAGAAGCCGTCCCGCTCGAAGCGGCCCAGGGCGCCGCCGTACGTCCGAGCCCGCTCGTACACCGCCACCCGGTGGCCCGCGACGGCCAGCCGGGCGGCGGCCGCCATCGCGCCCATCCCGGCGCCGATCACCGCAATCCGTGCCATGCCAGGGACTTTATCCGCCACCACCGACAATCCGGCCCCAGGGGCCGCCGGCCGTACACCTGCGGGAACGGCCGGCGACCGCCCCGGTCCGAGTACCGCGACGGGCGCGCGCACGACCGGCCGGGGACATGCCGCTGTGAGCCGGGGTGCGCACGACTGAGTACCTGTACCTAGCCCGGTAGATGAGTACCCGCGCGGATGGGCTACCACCTGCGGAAACGAGAGAGTGGAGGCACGGAGAGGGGCACGGCTCCGGAACCGGCGACACGGGGCGCCGGAACGGAGCCGGGCCCGCGATCCGCTCCTTCCGCCGGCCGCGGTCGGCGGGAGCGAGGCACGGGGGAGTCCGGGGGAACGACCGGGAACGGGGGGTTCCAACGGGGGAACGTACGGGGGAACGTACGGGGGAGCAGGAGAAGGCGCCGGTCCGACGGTGGCCCGCGGGGGACGCGGCCACCACGGGCCGGCGCTCTTCGCGCGACGGGCGTTCCGGGCGCATGTGGCCCGGCGGGTGCGGACCCCAGGTACACCTGGTTCAGGGGCGTCCGCTCACGCGTCCCTGAAGCAGCCGCGACAGGGCCGCGTGCACGTCGTCGAGGGAGCGTTCCGCCTGGAACGACTTCCAGTCCAGCGCCGCCACCAGGACCATGCCGACCAGCGCCGCGGCGGTCAGTGGTACGTCGATCTCCTCGCTGAACTCACCGCTTGCCACGCCTTCGCGCAGCACGCCCTCCACCACCGCGACGGCCTCCTGCCGGACCACCAGCAGCGTGGACTGCCAGGCCCGGTTGGTCCGCCACAGCTCGGCCACGTAGAGCTGGGTGAAGGCCGGGTAGCGGTCGATGAAGACGAGCCCCGCGCGGACCATCGCGTCCAGGGCGTCGACCCGGCCGCGGCCCTCCCGCGCCGTCCGCTCCGCCGCCTCCCGCAGCGATGCGGTGAGGAGCCCGACACCATGGCGCAGCAGTTCCTCGAAGAGGACGGACTTGCTGGCGAAGTTGTAGTAGACCGTGCCCTTCGCGACCCCTGCGCGTTCGGCGATCTCGTCCACGGTGGTGGCGGAGAAGCCCTGCTCGGCGATGAGAGTGACGGCCGCCTCGTAGAGCTTTTGCCGGGTGGCCTCGCGACGGCTGCTGCCGTGCGTGGCGGCGCTGCTGCTTTCCATGGTCCCGATTGTCACAGCACCTTCCGGACCGGCTGACCCGAACCCACGGCCGACGTAAAAGTCCAGGTCGGGGCGGATTGTCAGTGGCATACCTCACGATGGGCACATACGGCACCTCCTGCCAGGGCGTGCCGTCCCGGAGACGACAGGAGGATCGTCGTGGCCCACTCGTCCGCAGCCGCCGCCCGGCGGCGCCGCGCAGCCGGCCCTGCACCCTCACTGACCGGCCCGGCGAGCGACGTGCACCCCGTGCTCCGCCGGACAACCGCCCCGCCCGCCGCCCTCGACCTGCTCGCCCAGGCCCGGACCGGACTGGAGGAGGCCACCGTCCTCGAAACGCCGAACGAGCGCTACGCGACGGCCCATCTCGCCGCCCTGCGCACCGCCGCCGCGGTGCTCGCCGCACGAGGCCGTCCCGAGACCACCCCACGGGCCCGGGCCCGCATCCGCAGCGCCTGGGAAGTGCTGCCCGAGATCGCCCCCGAGCTCTCCGACTGGAGCGCGCTGTTCGCCGCGGGCGCCCGGCGCCGGGCGCGGGCCGAGGCGGGCATCCAGGGCGCGGCCAACCGGCGGGACGCCGACGACCTGATACGCGACGTGGCGATCTTCCTGCGTCTCGTGGAGCGGATGCTGGTCCTCCAGCCGATCCTGCCCCAGCCTCGCGCTGACGTGGACCGGTCGGACGTGGACGGGTCGGACGTGGACGGGTCGGACGTGGACGGGTCGGACGTGGACCGGCCGGACGTGGACCGTGTATCCGCCGACCGGCCCGGCGCCGACCACCCGTCTGCCGGCCGGCGGGACGTGGACGGACCGGACTTCGACGGACCGGACTCCGACCGTCCGGGAGGCGGTCGGGCGGGAGGCCTTCGGGCGGATCACCACCTGCCGGACGCGGGATGAGCGCTTCAAGAGAGGGGGGCCGGCTCCTTGGGGCCGGTGGTACGGGATGACCGGTCGGCGTACCGGAGGCAATAGGGTGGGAGACGCCTGAAGCCTGCCCCTTCCCGGTACCCGGGCCGGGGCGGCAGCCCGTTCGCTCCGCCCGTGCCGAGGCGGTGCCGCGCCGAGGAGTCAACTAGCCGTGTCGGACCCGATGCGCCCGCCCGTCTCCCCCCACCGCCCGCAGACGGCGTCGCCGCGCTCGGAGCCCTCTCGTTCCCGCGCCGCCCTTCGTACCGCTGTGGTCTGGGACGTTCTCCAGGACGCCCTCGACCGACGGGTCAAGGCCACGGGCCGCCAGGCGCTGGACGTCCTGGACACCGGGGGCGGCAGTGGCAACTTCGCCGTACCCGTGGCCCGCCTCGGCCACCGTGTCACCGTCGTCGACCCGAGCCCCAACGCGCTGTTCGCCCTGGAGCGCCGCGCTGCCGAGGCCGACGTCGCCGACCGTGTGCGGGGCGTCCAGGGAGACGCCCACGGCCTTTTCGACGTGGTCGAGCGAGGCGGCTACGACGTGGTGCTGTGCCACGGCGTCCTGGAGTACGTGGACGACCCCGCGGAGGGCATCCGCAACGTGGTGGCCGCCCTGCGTGCCGAGGGTGTCCTCAGCCTGCTCGCCGCGGGCCTGGGCGGGGCCGTGCTCGCGCGTGCCCTCGCCGGCCACTTCACGGAGGCCCGGCAGGCACTCGGCGACCCGGACGGCCGCTGGGGCACGGGTGACCCGGTGCCGCGCCGGTTCACCGCCGAACAGCTCACCGGACTGGTCGAGGCCGCGGGGCTCCGGATCGGTGCCGTGCACGGCGTACGGGTCTTCGCCGACCTCGTTCCGGGGGTACTGGTGGACACGGAGCCCGGTGCCATGGAGGCGCTGCTGAAGCTGGAGGCCGCGGCGGCCGAACTCGCCGCCTTCCACTCCGTGGCCACACAGCTTCACGTGCTCGGTGAGACGCGAGGGGCCCAGGAGACCTGAGCCGCCGGTGAGGTAAGGCGCTGATCAGGGACGCGACTGCAGATGGAGTACGCCACAGGCCCCCCGAACGGCGGCCAGTCGCCGTATGATCGAGGGAGACCGCCCGGCATGACGGGTCGGCCGCTGGGGAATGGGAACTTCAGCGAGCCGGCACGGCCATGACGGAGACCGGTTGGCCAATTGGCGTAGAGGGGCGGGTTTCACGGGGGCGATTCCCTGCCTATCCTGAAGGGACCCCCCCCGGGTCGCCCCGGCGACTGCACGATGAGGAGGACTCCGTGCCGCTCTCGGAGCACGAGCAGCGAATGCTCGAGCAGATGGAGCGAGCGCTGTACGCCGAAGATCCCAAGTTCGCGACAGCGCTCGAGGGAAGCGGGCTGCGTACGTACACCCGGCGACGGGTCTACCAAGCGGTCGCGGGCTTCCTCGTAGGTATTGCGCTCCTCATGGCCGGTATGGTCGCCCAGCAGGTCTGGCTCAGTGTGGTGGGCTTCCTCGTCATGCTGGGTTGCGCGGTTCTCGCCGTGACCGGCTGGCGCAAGGCCCCGAAGCCGGGCGAGCAGCCCGCCGCCGACGCAGGCGGTGCCGGTGGTGGCGGTGCCGGTGGTGGCGGTACCGGTGGCGGACCGCGGGCGCGCCGTCAGGGGCGGCAAAAGCGCTCCATGATGGACCGCATCGACGAGCGCTGGCAGCGCCGCAGGGATGGGCAGCAGGGCGGCCAGTAGCCTCCCCGTAGCCGCTCACCAGGACATCCGCGTGAGGGGGTGACCACCGCCCGGTGGTCACCCCCTCACGCGTACCCATGTGTGCCGGAGGCCGGAGAGCCGGGCGATCGGTCACCCGGCTGAGCGCGGCCGGACCACCTGGTGAGCGGGGGCGGGCATCTCGGTGCGCGGCGGGCAGCTCGGAAGGGGCACGGCGGACAGCCCGGCGGGGTCCGGGGTCCAGGACCGGCGCTCACACGCGGACTCGGCATCCCCGGCCCCGCCCTGTGGGGCTCCGGTCCCGTCTGCTCGGCCCCGTCGGTTCAGCCCTGCTGCCCCGAAGCCTTCCGCCACGTCGGCCGGGCCGCCACGGCCCGCTGTTTCAGGGCCGCCCACCGGGCCGACACCGACCAGACCACCCGCACGGTCGAACGCGGTGCCAGTCGTGCGCGCAGCCGCGTGCCGCGGCCGGCCGTGGCACGCAGACCGGCGCTCGCCCGGTGGACGTCCTCCGTGAGACCCGCCGTCAGGCGGGGCCGGGGCGCGTAGAGAACCTGCTCCACGGCATCTGCCACCCGGTGCACCGCCGTCGCGGCCGTCGGCTCGAGCCGACCGAGCCGGACGATCCGGGCCGCCGCCTTGCGCGGGGTCTGCGACTCCTCCGGCAGGATTCCGAAGTCCCATGCCGTGTCGGTCAGCTCCTGCCAGACCGCTAGGGTGTGCGGTCCCGCGTCCGCCTCGGCGCGGCCGTGCGCCCCCAGCCGTACCGACCGGGTGCGCAGCCGCCACAGCATCGGGGCGAGCGGGAGCAGCAGCACCACGAGTCCGCCCAGGACCCAGGCGAGGACCGTGTACCACTTCGGGCCGTTCCCACCCGTGACCGGCGCGGCCGCCGCGGACTCGTCGGCGCAGGCCTCCAGCTTCTTGTCCTGGGCCGTGCAGCTCTCGCTCGTCGAGGGTGCCGCCGACGGCTGCGTCTCCGCGTTCCGGGACGGCAGCGCGGGGTCCGGGACGGTGCTGTCCGGCGTCTCCGTCTGCGTGTACGACGGGGTCGACCCGCGGGTCGGCGTCGGCTCGAAGCGGGTCCAGCCCACGCCCTCGAAGTACACCTCGGGCCAGGCGTGGGCGTCCTGCAGCCCCACCGACACCGAGCCGTCCGCCTGCGGGGAGCCCGGCGCGAAGCCGACCGCCACCCTGGCCGGTATGTCCAGAGAGCGGGCCATGGCCGCCATGGCGAACGAGAAGTGGACGCAGAAGCCCTGCTTGTCCTTGAGGAAGCGGGCGATCGCCTGCGAGCCGCTGCCGACCTTGACCTCGGTGTCGTACTCGAAACCGCCGTTGACCGCGAAGTACTCCTGGAGCTTGACCGCCTGCTCGTAGGGGTTCGCCGCGCCGGCGGTGACCTGTCGGGCGGTTTCGGAGACCACCTCGGGCAGTGAGTCCGGCAGCTCGGTGTGCTCCCGCTTCAGCGCCGCGGGCGGCTGCGCAGCGGAGGCGAGCTGATCCGCGGTCGGCTGCACGTTCAGGCTCCGCACCTCGTACGTCAGCCCGCGGGTGTTCTGCCCGTGGTCGCCGACCAGTGTCATGCCGACGGGCTCGTAGCGCCAGCTGCCCGCGATGCGCACGCCACTCGGTGGGTACGGCATCGGCAGCCAGTTCTGGGCGTACCAGTCGGCGGCCGAGATGGTGGTCCGGGTCTCCGCCCGTTCGATGCCGGGGCCGAGGCCGACCGGCGTGGGGAACGTGCCGTCCGGCACGGCGGTGATGTTCCGCTTGGACGGCTTCCAGGTGGTGCCGTCGAAGTCGTCCAGGGACACGATGCGCAGGTACAGGTCCGACAGGTCGTTCGAGTCGGTGTCGACGGAGAGGACCTCTCGGTTCTCGTTGGCGTTGAGGCTGTCGCGCAGGGAGACCAAGGGGTTCACCGCGGAAATCGTGCCGCCGCCTCCGGTCCCGGAACCGACGCCCGTCCTGGCGCTGTCCAGTAGCCCGCCGTCCATCGAGGGCAGGGCGAGCGGCACCACCAGGGCGATACCCAGCGCGAACGCGCCGATGCGCCGCCCGGTGCGGACCGGGGCGACGGCGCCGCTCCGCTCCCCTCCCGGGGTGCGTGGTGTGCCGCCGAAGACCCGGCCCCACTGCGAGAGCCGGTCACGCCCCTCGGCCAGCAGCAGAATCAGGTAGCCGGCCGCCGCGACCAGGAACCACAGCCAGTCGGTGCCGCCCTCGGACAGCCCCGCGGCCACCGAGTAGAGCGCGAGCAGCGGCAGTCCGGCGGGGGCGGCGCTGCGGAAGGTCACCGCGAGGGTGTCCACCAGCAGCCCGATCACCAGGACGCCGCCGACCAGCATCAGTCGGATGCCGTCGGACTCCAGCGGCGCCGGGATCGCGTACCGGGCGATGTCGTCGCCGCCCTGTTGCAGCAGGTCGGCGAAGCGCTGGAAGGCCTGCGGGCCGGGGATCAGCCCGGCGAGCGCCTGCTGCCGGGCGAAGACCAGGGTCAGGAACACCAGCGTGACCAGGGCCTGCGCGGCGATGATCAACGGCCGGGCCAGCGGAACCCGGCGGGCCGCCGCGCCCACCCCGGACTGGACCGCCAGCAGGAACGCGGCCTGCAGTATCCAGGTGGCCGGGTCGACCAGGGGCAACAGCGCGCACGCCGCCATCAGCGTGGCCGCCCAAGCGCACAACGCCAGCCGCGCCCGCCCACTCATCGCGTGCCCTCCCCGCCGCTCGCCGCCGCGAGGCCCGTGCGTTCGTGCTCCGCCAGGCGCCACAGCTCCTCCATGGTGACCCCCCGTGGCACGGTCACGGCGGTCCAGCCCGCCTCGCGCAGCATCCGAAGCCGTTCCTCGCCCCTGCCCGACGGGCCGGACACGTCGGCCGGTTCCCGCGCCCAGGTCTCACTGTCCAGGACGAAGGCGACGGCGCCGCCGGTGCGCTGCCGCATCTTGGCGGCCACCGTTGCCTGCTCCTCGTCCAGATCGCCGAAGAACGCCACCAGCAGCCCCTCGTTCCCGCCGCGCAGCACGTCGTACGCCTGGGACAGGCCCACGCTGTCGGAGTGGTCGATCACCGCGAGGGTGTCCATCATCAGCCCGGCCGCGTCGGCCGTGCCCTGGCTCGCGCCGGCGAAGCCGTCGGCGCCCTCGCCGGGCACCGAGTTGCCGGTGTCCGTGAGCAGCCGGACGGAGAAGCCCCGCTCCAGCATGTGCACCAGCACGGAGGCCGTGCCCGACACCGCCCACTCGAAGGCCGAGTCGGGGCCGGCGCCCTCGTAGGCGACGACCCGGGTGTCCAGGAGGACCGTGCAGCGGGCGCGCTGCGGCTGCTCCTCGCGGCGCACCATCAGCTCGCCGTAGCGCGCGGTGGAGCGCCAGTGCACGCGGCGCAGGTCGTCGCCGTAGCGGTACCCACGCGGGATCACGTCGTCGTCGCCCGCCAGCGCGAGCGAGCGCTGCCGGCCCTCCCCGTACCCCTTCGCCTCCCCGCTCAGCCGCACCGGCGGCAGCGCCTCCACGCGCGGGATCACGGTCAGGGTGTCGTACGTCGAGAAGGAGCGGGTCAGCTCGCACAGCCCGAACGGGTCGGTCAGGCGCAGCTGGAGCGGGCCCAGCGGATAGCGCCCGCGCAGGTCCGAGCGGACCCGGTAGGACACCTCGCGGCGACCGCCCGGCTCCACCCGGTCGAGTACGAAGCGGGGCCGCGGTCCGAGCACGTAGGGCACCCGGTCCTGGAGCATCAGCAGGCCGGTGGGCAGCCGCGAGACGTTGTCGACGCGCAGATGAACCCGGGCCTCGCTGCCCGCGGGTACCCGCCCGGGGGAGAGCCGGCGGCTGCCCGCGACCCGGTACCGGGTGCGGTAGAGCACGGTCGCGCAGACCAGCGGCAGCACGCCCAGCAGCAGTCCCACACGGAGCAGGTCGCTCTGGCCGAGGACGTAGGCACAGACCGCGGCGGCGATGCCGGCGGCCAGGAAGGAGCGCCCGCGGGTGGTCAGCCCGGCCAGGGCGGTACGGATACCGCCGTCCTCGCCCCGGTCGTCCTGCGACCGGTCCGTCCCCCCGGCGTCCATCACAGCCTCCGCGGCGCTTGGTGGTCGTACGCCGTCGAGCCGCGGCCGGTGCCGAAGCCCGTCTGCTGCTGGGGCGCCGCGGGCACCGGAGTGCGCTGCAGGATCTCCTGGACGACCTGCTCGGCGGTGCGGCGGTTCAGCTGGGCCTGGGCGGTGGGCAGCAGGCGGTGGGCCAGGACGGCGACCGCGAGGGCCTGCACGTCGTCCGGCAGCGCGTACTCCCGGCCGCTCAGGGCGGCGGACGCCTTCGCCGCGCGCAGCAGATGCAGCGTGGCGCGCGGCGAGGCGCCGAGTCTGAGATCCGGGTGGGTGCGTGTGGCGGCGACCAGGTCCACGGCGTACCGCCGGACCGGGGCGGCGACATGGACGCCGCGGACCGCCTCGACCAGCTTCAGGATCTCGTGCGCGTGCGCCACCGGCTGGAGGTCGTCCAGCGGGTTCACCCCGCCGTGCACGTCGAGCATCTGCAGCTCGGCGTCCGGGCTGGGATAGCCGATGGAGACGCGCGCCATGAAGCGGTCGCGCTGGGCCTCCGGCAGCGGGTAGGTGCCCTCCATCTCGACCGGGTTCTGCGTCGCCACCACCATGAAGGGGCTGGGCAGCTCGTAGGTCTGGCCGTCGATGGTGACCTGGCGCTCCTCCATCGACTCCAGCAGCGCGGACTGCGTCTTGGGCGAGGCGCGGTTGATCTCGTCGCCGATGACCACCTGCGCGAAGATCGCGCCCGGTTTGAACTCGAAGTCGCGGCGCTGCTGGTCCCAGATGGACACCCCCGTGATGTCCGACGGCAGCAGGTCCGGAGTGAACTGGATCCGGCGCACGGAACAGTCGATGGACCGCGCCAGCGCCTTGGCCAGCATGGTCTTGCCGACTCCCGGGACGTCCTCGATCAGCAGGTGTCCCTCGGCGAGCAACACGGTCAGCGAGAGCCTTACGACCTCGGGCTTGCCCTCGATCACGCCCTCCACCGAACCGCGCACCCGCTCCACCACAGCGGTCAGATCAGTGAGGCTCGCTCGATCGTCATAGGTCGTCACCGGCCCTCCTCGGCCTTTCCCCGCGCTTCCTGGGAAGCGGGAGTACCCCAACTTGCCGGGCAGGCCCCCGCGTCGCGGAACGGCCCACCCCGAATCACGGACAGCGCGCGGAAAAAGTTCCGCGCGACACCACTTCCCGCATTCTTGCTGCCGTTACCGATTCGTGTCACTCGCCTGTGGACAACTGGCCGCGATATGTCGGGCCTTGCGTCCTTTGCGGCGCTTGAGTGGCGGGACTCATCGGGGTGGGCGACGGGATCAGGCGGGGTCGACCTCGCGCAACAGGCCCGTCCTCACGTCGAAGACGAAGCCGCGCACGTCCTCGGTGTGCAGCAGGAACGGCGAGGTGCGCACCCGCGCGATCGACTGCCGCACGTCCTGGTCGGCGTCCCGGAATGCCTCCACCGCCCACGCCGGGCGTTGGCCGACCTCCAGCTCCAGGTCGTGCCGGAACTCCTCGGTGATGGACTCCATGCCGCAGTTGGTGTGGTGGATGAGGGCCACACTGCGAGTGCCGAGCGCCCGCTGGCTGATGGTGAGCGAGCGGATCACGTCGTCGGTGACGACACCGCCCGCGTTGCGGATGGTGTGGCAGTCGCCGAGTTCCAGGCCGAGCGCGGCGTGCAGGTCGAGACGTGCGTCCATGCAGGCCACGACGGCGACGCGCTGTACGGGACGGGCGTCCATCCCGGGGTCGGTGAACGCGGCGGCGTAGCGCTCGTTCGCCTCGACGAGCCGGTCGGTGACGGTGTGGTCGCCGACCGCGGCGGATCCGGAGCCGGCGGGTACCGATGCAGAAGTCGTCATATCCATGACGTTACTGGCCGTCCCCCTCCGTGGCCCGCTGTGAAGCGGGACAAAGAACGCCATCGAGGCTTGTTGTGAGCCAACCCACAGGGGGAGCGGACGCGTCCGTACGGGTGAAAAGCCCTACGGCACCGGTTTGGGGGCGCCGTACCCACGACGCGCAGGCCGGTTGATTGACCGGGCGACAGGGTGGACTAAAGTGACGCGAAGCGGGAGGCGAGGCTCTCCCTGCTGGACTGAATTTCCCGGAGACCTGGGCGACGTCCCGCCAGATCTCCCCACGTGCGCGGCGCGTACGTACGGCTCGGCCTCCTCCCGCTCCCGGCCGGCCGACGCTTTTGGCGCCGGCAGGCCTCCCCTTCACGAGCGGGAGGGGACCCGGCGGTGCGTGACGTCGCGCCGGACCTGAGAGGCCGCCCCACTTGAGCCAGAGTCGACACGTCCCGGTGATGCTCCAGCGGTGTCTGGACCTGCTGGCGCCCGCCCTGACGGAGCCGGGTGCCGTGGTCGTCGACTGCACGCTGGGACTCGGCGGGCACAGCGAGGCGTTCCTCGAACGCTTCCCCGAGGCCAGGCTCGTCGCCCTGGACCGGGACAAGGAGGCCCTGCGCCTGTCCGGCGAGCGGCTCGCGCCGTACGGCGAGCGCGCCGCCCTCGTGCACGCCGTGTACGACGAGCTGCCCGACGTGCTCGACCGGCTCGGCATCCCGCGCGTCCAGGGCGTGCTGTTCGATCTCGGTGTCTCCTCCATGCAGCTCGACGAGGCGGACCGCGGCTTCGCCTACGCCCAGGACGCCCCGCTCGACATGCGGATGGACCAGACGACCGGCATGAGCGCCGCCGAGGTCCTCAACACCTACCCGCCGGGCGAACTCGTCCGCATCCTGCGTGCGTACGGCGAGGAGAAGCAGGCCAAGCGGATCGTGTCCGCGGTCGTGCGCGAGCGCGAGAAGGAGCCGTTCAGCAACAGCGCGCGCCTCGTGGAGCTGATCCGCGCCGCGCTGCCGCAGGCCGCCAAGCGCACCGGCGGCAACCCGGCCAAGCGCACCTTCCAGGCCCTGCGCATCGAGGTCAACGGCGAACTGTCCGTCCTGGAGCGGGCGATCCCGGCCGCCGTCGAGACCCTCGACGTGGGCGGGCGGATCGCCGTGCTGTCGTACCAGTCCCTGGAGGACCGGCTGGTCAAGCAGGTGTTCGCGGCCGGCGCCGCCAACACCGCGCCGCCCGGACTGCCGGTCGTCCCCGAACGCTACGCGCCCCGGCTCAAGCTCCTCACGCGCGGTGCCGAACTTCCCACCGAGGAGGAGATCGCGGAGAACCGGCGGGCGGCACCGGCACGGCTGCGCGGAGCCCAGCGCATCAGGGAGTCCATCGGGTGAAACGAGCGAGGCAGGCCAGGAGCGGGCCCGGACGGCCCACCCGGGTCCGGGGAGGACGAGTGAGCGGGAAACCCGAACTGAAGGGGAGGGCGGCCCGGCTGGCCCAGCTCCTGCCGCCCGCGGGCGGACGCGGCCAGGCGGCCCGGGCCCCGTTCGTCCTCCTCGTGGTCGTCCTTCTCGGCGGCGGCCTCATCGGGCTCCTGGTACTGAACTCCGCCATGAGCGAGGGCTCGTTCCAACTGGACGACCTGAAGCAGAGGACGAAGGAGCTCACCGACGAGGAGCAGGCGCTCCAGCGGGACATCGACGCCTACTCCGCGCCCCGGGCCCTCCAGCGCCGCGCCCGCGAGCTGGGCATGGTGCCCGGCGGGGACCCCGCCTTCCTGGCCCCCGACGGCACCGTCAAGGGCTCGCCGAACCCCGCGCCCGCCGCCGCCACCCCGCTGGTCGTCGCCCCCGAGGCGCTCACGGACCCCCCCGCCACCGCGGCCCCCACCACCGCTCCCGCCGGCTCGGCCCCCACCTCCGCGGACACCCCCACCACCGCGACCACCCCCGCCCCGACCCCGACTCCCGGCAGGTGACGGAAGTGTCCGACAGGGAACCGCCGCGCCGCCGAGTGCCCGGACCCGCCAGGCCCGTCCGCCCCGGCGGAGGGCGCCGGCCCGGTCCCGGCGCCCGGCCCGCCCGCCGTCCGGGCCCGCCCCGGCCCGCCGCGCCACGCACCATCCGGCTGGGCAGCCCCCGCCCGCGCCTGCGCATGATCGGCCTCGCGCTGACCCTGGTGCTCTCCGCCTTCGTCGTACGGCTGCTCCAGGTGCAGGCCGTCGACGCCGGCACGTACGCGGCCAAGGCCGAGCAGAACCACTACGTCGTCCACGCCCTGCCCGCCGAACGCGGCGGGATCACCGACCGCAACGGCGTCGCCCTCGCGTCCACCGTGGACGCCTACGACATCACCGCCGACCCCACGCTGTTCACCCGTGAGCAGCTGGAGGTCGGCGACGGTCCCGAGCAGGCGGCGGCGCTCCTCGCGCCGATTCTCGGCGAGGACCCCGAGGACCTGGTCGACCGGCTCCGCCCCGAGAACGAGAAGCTGCGCTACGTCGTCCTCGCCCGCCGGCAGACCCCGCAGGTCTGGAACCAGATCAAGGACCTGAAGACCGCGCTCGCCAAGAAGACGGAGACGGACGAGTCCGTGGTCAACGTCCTCGCGGGTGTTCTCGCCGATCCCAGCAGCAAGCGGGTGTACCCGGGCGGCGACCTCGCCGCCGGCATCATCGGCTGGGTCGGCGCGGACGGCAGGGGCGGCGGCGGTCTCGAACGGAAGCTGGACAAGGCACTGGCCGGCAAGGACGGCGAGATCCGCTACGTGCAGTCCGGTGGCCGTCAGGTGCCCACCGCCGGCTCCACCGGGACGCCCGCCGTACCCGGCAGCGACGTCGAGCTCACCATCGACCGCGACATCCAGTGGGCCGCTCAGCACGCCATCAGCGAGCAGGTGAAGAAGTCCAAGGCGGACGGCGGCTACGTCATCGTCCAGGACACGGCCACCGGGGAGATCCTCGCCATGGCCAACTCTCCCGGCTTCGACCCCGGCGACCTCGCCCACGCGGACCCGGACGCGCTGGGCAATGCCGCCCTCCAGGACGCCTTCGAGCCCGGTTCCACCGCCAAGGTGATGTCGATGGCGGCCGTACTGGAGGAGAACGCCGCCACGCCGATGACCCACCTCGTCATCCCGAACCGGCTCAAGCGCGGCGACCGGCTCTTCAAGGACGACGTCGACCACCCCACCTGGTACCTCACGCTCAACGGCGTCCTCGCCAAGTCCAGCAACATCGGCACCATCATGGCCACCGGCGAGCTGGGCAGGACGCAGGAGGAGGCCAACAAGGTGCTCTACTCCTACCTGCGCAAGTTCGGCCTCGGCAGCCACAGCGGGCTCGGCTTCCCCGGCGAGACGAAGGGCATCCTCGCGCCGCCCGGCCAGTGGTCGACCTCGCAGCAGTACACGATTCCTTTCGGCCAGGGCGTCTCCGTGAACGCGCTGCAGGCGGCCTCCGTGTACTCGACCATCGCCAACGGCGGCGTCCGTGTCGAACCCACCCTCGTACGCGGCACCAAGGGGGAGGACGGACGCTTCACCCCGGCTGCCGAGCCCAAGAAGACCCGTGTGGTCAGCGAGAAGACGGCGAAGACCCTCTCGCAGATGCTGGAGTCCGTCGTCGACGACGAGGAAGGCACCGGCAACAAGGCCCGCATCCCCGGCTACCGTGTCGCGGGCAAGACGGGCACGGCCAACCGGGTGGACCCGGCCACCGGCAAATACCACGGCTACACCTCGTCGTTCGCCGGCTTCGCCCCCGCCGACAAGCCTCGCGTCACCGTCTACTGCGCCATCCAGAACGCGACCGAGGGCAGCTACTTCGGCGGCCAGATCTGCGGTCCCATCTACAAGCAGGTCATGGAGTTCGCCCTGAAGACCCTCCAGGTCCCGCCGACGGGGGCCGACCCCGCGAATCTCCCGGTCACCTTCAAGCCCTGACCGGGAGCGACAGACCGCACCGGCGTCGAGCCGGCACCAGCCGGCATCTCGAGCCACCACCGAGCCACAGAACCACCACCGAGCCAGCAGAACCACCACCGAGCCACCGAGCCACCGAGCCAGCAGAGCCAGTACCGAGCCAGCGCCGATTCAGTACCGAGCCACCAGGAACCACCCGTGACGACGATCACCCCCGATCCCGGGAACCAGAGCAGCTCCCGCCCCTCACTTCGCCCGGAAGCGGGTACGCCCGGTACGCTCACCGCCGTGCCACACGCTGATCAGTCCCAAACCACCCAGAAGGGCCACCCCGTGACCTATCCGGGACCGCCCCGGCCGGTGCGGATCTCCGCCACACCCCTGGCGGAACTCGCCGGTCAGCTGGGTGTCACCGCGCCGGACAGCACCGCCGGAATCACAGGCATCACCCACGACTCGCGTGCCGTCCGCCCCGGTGACCTGTACGCAGCCCTCCCCGGAGCCCGCGCCCACGGCGCCGACTTCGTCACCCAGGCCGCCGGCCTCGGCGCCGCCGCCGTGCTGACCGACCCGGCCGGCGCGGAGCGCGCCGCCGCCACGGGTCTGCCGGCGCTCGTCGTCGACGACCCGCGCGCGCGGATGGGCCAGCTGGCGGCCACGATCTACGGCCACCCCGGCCGCGACCTCCTCCAGATCGGCATCACCGGCACCTCCGGCAAGACCACCACGGCCTACCTCGTCGAGGGCGGCCTGCGCACGGCGAAGGCCACCGGGCTCATCGGCACGGTCGAGATGCGCATCGGCGACGAGCGCATCAAGTCGGAGCGGACCACGCCCGAGGCCACCGACCTCCAGGCCCTGTTCGCGGTGATGCGCGAGCGCGGCACAGAGGCGGTCGCCATGGAGGTCTCCAGCCACGCCCTGGTGCTCGGCCGGGTCGACGCCTGCGTCTTCGACCTCGCGGTCTTCACCAACCTCAGCCCGGAGCACATGGAGTTCCACTCCGGCATGGAGGACTACTTCCAGGCCAAGGCGCAGCTGTTCACGCCGGAGCGCAGCAGGCTCGGCGTCGTCAACGTCGACGACGAGTACGGACGCCGCCTCGCCAACGAGGCCACCGTCCCGGTCGTCACCTACTCCGCCGAGGGCCACCCCGACGCCGACTGGCGCGCCGACGACGTGGAGGTCGGCCCGCTGGACTCGACGTTCACCGTGCTCGGGCCGAAGGGCGAGCGGATCGCCGCCAAGTCACCGCTGGCCGGCCCGTTCAACGTGGCGAACACCCTCGCCGCGATCGTCGCCCTCGCCGCGGCCGGCCTCGACCCGCAGACCGCCGCCGACGGCATCGCCGCGGTGCCGGGCGTCCCCGGCCGCCTGGAGCGCGTGGACGAGGGCCAGCCCTACTTCGCGGTGGTCGACTACGCCCACAAGACCGACGCGGTCGAATCCGTCCTCAAGGCGCTGCGCAAGGTCACCGAGGGCAAGCTGCACGCCGTGCTCGGCTGCGGCGGCGACCGGGATACCACCAAGCGGGAGCCGATGGGCGCCGCCGTGGCGCGGTTCGCCGACACCGCCGTACTGACCTCCGACAACCCCCGCTCCGAGGACCCCCTCGCGATCCTGGCCACCATGCTCCAGGGCGCGTCCACCGTGCCCGCGTACGAGCGCGGCGAGGTCCAGGTCTTCGAGGACCGGGCCGCCGCGATCGCCGCCGCCGTCGCCCGGGCCGAGCCCGGCGACACCGTGCTGGTGGCGGGCAAGGGCCACGAGCAGGGCCAGGACATCGCCGGGGTGGTCCGTCCCTTCGACGACCGCCAGGTGCTTCGCGAAGCCATCCAGAAGACCCAGGGATGAAATCCCGCATGATCCATATGATCCAGGGGACGAACTTGTGATCACCCTCTCTCTCGCCGAGATCGCAGAAGTCGTCGGCGGGCGGATGCATGACATACCGGATACGTCCGCGCAGGTCACCGGGCCGGTCGTCCGTGACTCCCGGGAAGCGGGGCCCGGCTGCCTCTTCGTCGCCTTCGTGGGCGAGCGGGTGGACGGCCACGACTTCGCGCCGACGGTCGTCGGGGCGGGCGCGGTGGCCGTGCTCGGTTCCCGTCCCGTCGGCGTGCCGGCGATCGTCGTGGACGACGTCCAGGCCGCCCTCGCTGCCCTCGCCCGACACGTCGTGCGGCGCCTCGGCGCCACCCTCGTGGCGCTCACCGGGTCCGCCGGCAAGACCAGCACCAAGGACCTCATCGCCCAGGTGCTGGGCCGCAAGGCCCCCACGGTGTTCACGCCGGGCTCCCTCAACAACGAGATCGGGCTGCCGCTCACCGCGCTCACCGCCACCGAGGAGACGCGCTTCCTCGTCCTGGAGATGGGCGCCCGCGGCATCGGTCACATCCGCTACCTCGCCGAACTGACCCCGCCGAAGGTCGGCCTGGTCCTCAACGTCGGCTCCGCGCACATCGGCGAGTTCGGCGGCCGGGAGCAGATCGCCCAGGCCAAGGGCGAACTCGTCGAGGCGCTTCCACCGGCCGAGGAGGGCGGCACCGCGATCCTCAATGCGGACGATCCCCTCGTACGGGCCATGGCCTCCCGCACGAAGGCGAAGGTGATCCTTTTCGGAGAGTCCGGCGAAGCGGACGTTCGAGCCGAGAACGTGCGACTCACGGACACCGGACAGCCTTCCTTCAGCCTTCACACACCCTCCGGTGCAAGCGATGTGACCATGCGCCTGTACGGTGAGCACCACGTGTCGAACGCGCTCGCCGCGGCCGCCGTCGCCCACGAGTTGGGCATGTCCGCAGACGAGATCGCCACCGCGCTCTCCGAGGCGGGCTCCCTCTCCCGCTGGCGGATGGAGGTCACCGAGCGCCCGGACGGCGTCACGGTCGTCAACGACGCCTACAACGCGAACCCCGAGTCCGTGCGAGCCGCCCTGCGCGCGCTCGTGGCCATGGGCAAGGGACGTCGTACGTGGGCGGTGCTCGGCAAGATGGCCGAGCTCGGGGACGAGGCGCTCGCCGAGCACGACGCGGTCGGGCGGCTTGCCGTCCGGCTCAACGTCAGCAAGCTCGTCGCGGTCGGGGGCAGGGAAGCCCGATGGCTGCAACTGGGCGCATACAACGAGGGTTCGTGGGGTGAGGAGTCGGTGCACGTGTCCGACGCACAGGCGGCGGTCGACCTGTTGCGCAGCGAGTTGCGCCCAGGGGACGTCGTGCTCGTGAAGGCGTCCCGTTCGGTGGGTCTGGAGAGCGTCGCCTCGGCGCTGCTGGAGACCGGCGCCGAGGGCGAGGTTGCCGCCCGATGATGAAGCAGATCCTGTTCGCGGGAGTCATCGGTCTGTTCCTGACGCTGGTCGGCACTCCGCTGCTGATCAAGCTCCTGGCCCGCAAGGGCTACGGCCAGTACATCCGCGACGACGGACCGCGCGAGCATGCCAGCAAGCGCGGTACGCCGACCATGGGCGGTATCGCCTTCATCTTCGCGACGGTCGCCGCGTACTTCCTCGCCAAGGTGATCACCGGCTACCTGGAAGGGCCCGAGGTCGACACCGCGCCGACCTTCTCGGGCCTGCTGGTGCTCGGCCTGATGGTGGGTATGGGCCTGGTCGGCTTCCTCGACGACTACATCAAGATCGTCAAACGGCGTTCGCTGGGCCTTCGGGCCAAGGCGAAGATGGCCGGCCAGCTGATCGTCGGCATCGCCTTCGCCGTGCTCTCGCTGCAGTTCGCGGACAACCGCGGCAACACCCCGGCGTCCACGAAGCTGTCGTTCATCACCGACTTCGGCTGGACCATCGGCCCGGTGCTGTTCGTCATCTGGGCGCTGTTCATGATCCTCGCGATGTCGAACGGCGTGAACCTGACCGACGGTCTGGACGGTCTCGCCACCGGCGCCTCCGTCCTGGTCTTCGGCGCCTACACTTTCATCGGCGTCTGGCAGTTCCAGGAGTCCTGCGCCAACGCGCTGACCCTGACCAACCCGGGCGCCTGCTACGAGGTGAGAGATCCCCTCGACCTCGCCGTGGTCGCCTCCGCGCTGATGGGTTCCTGCCTCGGCTTCCTGTGGTGGAACACCTCGCCGGCCAAGATCTTCATGGGCGACACCGGTTCGCTCGCGCTCGGCGGTGTGCTCGCGGGTCTGGCGATCTGCTCGCGCACCGAACTGCTGATGGCCGTCCTCGGCGGCCTGTTCGTCCTGATCACCATGTCGGTGGTCATCCAGGTCGGCTCCTTCCGCCTCACCGGCAAGCGGGTCTTCCGGATGGCGCCACTCCAGCACCACTTCGAACTCAAAGGCTGGTCCGAGGTCCTTGTCGTGGTCCGTTTCTGGATCATCCAGGGCATCTGTGTGATCGTCGGACTCGGTATCTTCTACGCGGGATGGGCAGCGGACAAGTGACCTCCTCCTCGGTGCCTTTCGACTTCCAGGGCAAGCACGTCACCGTCGCCGGACTCGGTGTCTCCGGTGTGCCGGCGGCCAAGGTCCTGCACGGCCTGGGCGCGCGTGTCACCGTCGTCAACGACGGCGACGACGAGCGCGCGCGGGCACAGGCGGCCGAGCTGGAAACGCTCGGCGTCACCGTGCGCCTCGGCGACGGGAGCACCCTCCCCGAGGGCACCGAGCTGATCGTCACCGCGCCCGGCTGGAAGCCGGACAAGCCGCTGTTCACGGCGGCCCACGAGACCGGCGTCCCCGTCTGGGGCGACGTCGAACTCGCCTGGCGCCTGCGCGGCCTCGAGGGACGGAAGGCCGCTCCCTGGCTGGCCGTCACCGGCACCAACGGCAAGACCACCACCGTCCAGATGCTGGCGTCGATCCTGAAGGCCGCCGGCCTGCGCACCGCCGCCGTCGGCAACATCGGCGTCTCGCTGCTGGACGCGGTCACCGGCGAGACGGAGTACGACGTCCTGGCCGTGGAGCTGTCCAGCTACCAGCTCCACTGGGCGCCCTCCCTGCGCGCCCACTCGGCCGCCGTCCTCAACCTCGCCCCCGACCACCTCGACTGGCACGGTTCCATGGAGGCCTACGCCGCCGACAAGGGGCGCATCTACGAGGGCAACACCGTCGCCTGCGTCTACAACGTCGATGCCACCGACAAGCCGTCGACCGAGGACCTGGTCCGCGAGGCCGACGTCGAGGAGGGCTGCCGGGCGATCGGCTTCACCCTGGGCACCCCCGGCCCCTCCCAACTCGGCGTGGTGGAGGGCATCCTGGTCGACCGTGCCTTCGTCGAGGACCGGCAGAAGAACGCCCAGGAACTCGCCGAGGTCTCCGACGTCGACCCGCCGGCCCCGCACAACATCGCCAACGCCCTTGCCGCGGCGGCCCTCGCCCGCGCCTACGGCGTCTCCGCCGCCGCGGTGCGGGACGGGCTGCGCGCCTTCACGCCCGACGCCCACCGCATCGCGCACGTCGCCGACGTCGACGGCGTGGCGTACGTGGACGACTCCAAGGCCACCAACACCCACGCCACCGAGGCCTCTTTGGCGGCGTACGACTCGATCGTCTGGATCGCCGGCGGGCTGGCCAAGGGGGCCACCTTCGACGAGCTGGTCGCGGGGGCGGCCGAGCGGCTGCGCGGCGCGGTGCTGATCGGCGCCGACCGCGCTCTGATCCGCGAAGCCCTGGCGCGACACGCCCCCGAAGTACCCGTGGTCGACCTCGACCGGACCGACACTGGGGCGATGCTCCAGGCCGTCCGGGAGGCCCAGCGGCTCGCCCGGCCCGGCGACACGGTCCTGCTGGCCCCGGCCTGTGCCTCGATGGACATGTTCACCAACTACAACAAGCGTGGTGACGCGTTCGCGGAGGCCGTTCGCGAACTCGGCGCCTGACCCGGCAGTCTCCTGCGCCGGGTGACTTCGGGAGGACGGGTGGGACGGTCCATGCCGACGTACAGCGGAGGCCGCGATGCCGGGTAGTCCCCAGAGCCGTACCGGACGTCCGCCCGTACAGCGGGCCGTCAAGCGACCCGCCACGCCGGGGCCGCCGCACGAGAACCCGCTGCTCCGCCTCCACCAGCGCCTCCGCCGCGCCTGGGACCGGCCGCTGACCGCCTACTACCTGATCTCCGGCGGCAGTGCGCTGCTCACCGTGCTCGGCCTGGTGATGGTCTACTCGGCCTCCCAGATCACCGCGCTCCAGCTGTCGCTGCCGGGGTCGTACTTCTTCCGCAAGCAGGCCCTTGCGGCGCTGATCGGCGTCGTCCTCCTCGTGGCCGCCATGAAGATGCCGGTGAAGTTGCACCGGGCGCTGGCCTACCCGATTCTCGCCGGTGCCGTCGTCCTGATGATCCTGGTGCAGGTGCCGGGGATAGGAATGGCGGTCAACGGCAACCAGAACTGGATCGCGCTGGGCGGCTCCTTCCAGATCCAGCCCAGCGAGTTCGGCAAACTGGCCCTGGTGCTGTGGGGCGCCGACCTGCTGGCCCGCAAGCAGGACAGGAAGCTGCTGACGCAGTGGAAGCACATGCTGGTGCCACTGGTGCCGGCGGCGTTCATGCTGCTCGGGCTGATCATGCTCGGCGGCGACATGGGCACGGCGATCATCCTGACGGCGATCCTGTTCGGCCTGCTGTGGCTGGCGGGCGCGCCCACGCGGCTGTTCGCCGGAGTGCTGTCGATCGCCGTGCTGCTCGGCTTCATCCTCATCAAGACCAGCCCCAACCGCATGGCCCGGCTGGAGTGCATCGGCGCCACCGACCCGGGTCCGGGCGACGCCTGCTGGCAGGCCGTGCACGGCATCTACGCCCTCGCCTCGGGCGGACTGTTCGGTTCCGGGCTTGGTGCCAGTGTGGAGAAATGGGGTCAACTCCCCGAAGCCCACACCGACTTCATCTTCGCCGTCACCGGTGAGGAACTGGGCCTGGCGGGGACGCTGTCGGTGGTCGCCCTGTTCGCGGCTCTAGGCTATGCGGGTATCCGCGTGGCCGGACGCACGGAGGACCCCTTCGTGAGGTATGCCGCGGGAGGCGTGACCACCTGGATCACGGCCCAGGCCGTGATCAACATCGGTGCGGTCCTCGGGCTGCTGCCGATCGCCGGTGTACCCCTCCCGCTGTTCTCCTACGGGGGTTCGGCGCTGCTGCCGACCATGTTCGCCGTCGGACTGCTCATCGCCTTCGCGCGCGACGAGCCCGGCGCGCGGGCGGCGCTTGCGCTGCGGCAACCTCGCTTTGGTAGAAAGCGGGGAGCCGGGGTTTCCGGGTCCAAGCGGAGCCCCCGGAGTTGGAACACGATGCGACGGCGTGCCCCTGCGGCGCGTTCGTCCGGAGAGCGGTGAATTTCGGTGCATGTCGTACTCGCCGGCGGAGGAACCGCGGGCCACATCGAGCCCGCGCTCGCCCTCGCGGACGCCCTGCGCAGGCAGGATCCCACCGTGGGGATCACGGCCCTGGGCACGGAACGCGGCCTCGAGACCCGCCTCGTACCCGAGCGCGGGTACGAACTGGCGCTGATCCCGGCCGTACCGCTGCCGCGCAAGCCCACCCCCGAACTGATCACCGTCCCGGGCCGGCTGCGCGGCACGATCAAGGCGACCGAGCAGATCCTGGAGCGCACCAGGGCGGACGCCGTGGTCGGCTTCGGCGGCTACGTCGCCCTGCCCGGCTACCTCGCGGCCAAGCGGCTCGGAGTGCCGATCATCGTCCACGAGGCCAACGCCCGCCCCGGGCTGGCCAACAAGATCGGCTCGCGGTACGCCGCGCAGGTCGCCGTCTCCACTCCCGACAGCAAGCTGCGCAACTCCCGCTACATCGGCATCCCGCTGCGACGCGCCGTCGCCACCCTGGACCGCGCCGCGGTGCGTCCCGAGGCCCGCGCGGCGTTCGGGCTGGACCCCAACCTGCCGACGCTGCTGGTCTCCGGCGGTTCGCAGGGCGCCCGCCGCCTCAACGAGGTGGTGCAGCGGGTCGCGCCCTGGCTCCAGCAGGCCGGTGTCCAGATCCTGCACGCGGTCGGGCCCAAGAACGAACTGCCGCAGGTACACCAGATGCCGGGGATGCCCCCGTACATCCCGGTAAGTTATCTGGACCGGATGGACCTCGCGTACGCCGCGGCCGACATGATGCTCTGCCGCGCGGGCGCGATGACCGTCGCCGAGCTTTCCGCCGTCGGACTTCCGGCCGCCTACGTCCCGCTGCCCGTCGGCAACGGCGAACAGCGGCTCAACGCCCAGCCGGTGGTCAAGGCCGGCGGTGGACTGCTGGTCGACGACGCGGAACTGACGCCCGAGTGGCTGCAGCACAACGTCCTGCCCGTGCTCGCCGACCCGCACCGGCTGTACGAGATGTCCCGCGCCGCCGCCGAGTTCGGCCGCCGGGACGCCGACGACCTGCTCGTCGGCATGGTGTACGAGGCGATCGCCGCCCGTGCGCGCCGCTAGTCAGGAATGACGGAGGGCAGGGAGCGTGGCCGGACCGACCACCGCCGAGCGCGGTGAACGCCAGCGGAAGTCGTCCGGCCCGCCCCGTGCGTGGCGGTTCGGCCCACCCCGTCTTCGTACGATCATCATCCTGACCGTTGCCCTCGTGCTCGTGGCGGGCGGGACCGTCTGGCTGCTCTACGGCTCGAACTGGACGCGGGTGGAACGCGTGTCCGTGTCCGGAACGCGTGTGCTGACGGTCGCGCAGGTGCGCTCGGCCGCCGACGTGCCCGTCGGCGACCCGTTGATCTCCGTCGACACCGAGGCGGTGGAGGCGCGGCTGCGACAGGAGTTGCCCCGCGTCGACGAGGTCGTCGCGGAACGTTCCTGGCCGCACGGGATCGACCTGAAAGTGACGGAGCGTACCCCGGTTCTGATTGTCCAAAAGGGGAGAAACTTCGTGGAAGTGGACGATGAAGGCGTCCGTTTCGCCACGGTTTCCCGGGCGCCGAAAAACGTTCCCACGCTGGAATTGAAGCTCGCCCGGTCCGGGACGGCGGCGGCGAGCCTGTGGCGCTTCGACGAGGACCGCCTGGTGCGGGAGGCGGTCCGGGTGGCCGGCCGTCTCCCGGACGCCGTCGCCAAGGACGCACGGGTCGTCAAGGTCCGTTCCTACGACGACATCTCGCTGGAGTTGAGCGGTGACCGGACCGTGGCGTGGGGGAGCGGTGAACGGGGCGTAAGGAAAGCGCAAGTTCTCACCGCGCTGATGAAAGCGGCGCCCGACGCGCGGCACTTCGACGTGAGTGTTCCCACTGCCCCGGCGTCATCAGGGAGTTGACGGGTATACGTGCAGGCCAGCACCCTGGTTGGGCAGCGCTACGGCTGATCACATAGGGTGAAAAGAAAAACGGGAGGTTCGGCGTGTTCGTTGAACGCGCGCCACTTGTCGACTTAGTG
>NZ_BAABCQ010000076.1:0-35788 GCF_039539045.1 Streptomyces marokkonensis | reverse complement strand
ACGCACTAAGGTAAGCCTTGCTTTACTTGCCCGGACTGTTCCCTGCCTCGAGGAGGAACCCCATGCGGGTCGTCATGTTCGGTTACCAGACCTGGGGGCACCGCACCCTGCGAGCCCTCCTGGACTCCGAACACGACGTGGTGCTGGTCGTGACGCACCCCAAGAGTGAACACGCGTACGAGAAGATCTGGAGCGACTCCGTCGCCGACCTCGCCGAAGAGCACGGCGTTCCCGTACTGATCCGCGACCGCCCCGACGACGACGAGCTGCTCGAGCGTCTCGAGGAGGCCGCCCCGGACATCATCGTGGCCAACAACTGGCGGACGTGGATCCCCCCGCGTGTCTTCGGCCTCCCGCGTCACGGCACGCTCAACGTCCACGACTCACTGCTGCCGAAGTACGCCGGCTTCTCCCCGGTGATCTGGGCTCTCATCAACGGCGAGTCCGAAGTGGGCGTCACCGCGCACATGATGAACGACGAACTCGACGCCGGCGACATCGTCCGGCAGGAGGCGGTACCAGTCGGACCGACGGACACCGCCACCGACCTCTTCCACAGGACCGTCGACCTCATCGCTCCGGTCACCACCGGCGCGCTGGACCTCATCGCCGCCGGGCAGACGGAGTTCACCAAGCAGGACCGGTCCCTGGCGAGCTTCTTCCACAAGCGGTCCGTCGAGGACATCCGCATCGACTGGACCTGGCCGGCTGCGGACCTGGAGCGCCTGGTCCGTGCCCAGTCCGAGCCCTATCCCAGCGCCTTCACCTTCCACCGGGGCAGGCGGCTCGAGGTCCTCGCCGCCGTGGTGTCCCGGGGTCGCTACGGCGGGACGCCAGGCCGCGTCTTCTACCGCGAGGGAGACGGCGTGGTGATCGTCGCCGGAGCCGACGCGCGCACCGGCCACAACCAGGGCCTGGCCATCACGCGGGTACGGACGGAGGACGGGCGGGAGTTGTCCGCGACGGGGTACTTCACCTCCATGGGCGGCTACCTGACCAGCCGGCCCTGACGACATCTCGCCACGGGGCGGGGCCGGGAGGTACCGGAGACGCGACACCGCGAGGCCGAGGCGGCGTGCGCGGGCCGCACGGGCGAGGGCCCGACCGGCGTGCCGTGGTCGGGCCCTCGCACAACGCTGCGCCGGCGCCGTCAGCCGCCGCTCTTCCGCCGGAACGACCGCTGGCTCGCAGCCGGACCATGTGCGCCACGGATCTTCGACGCGTCGGTGTGCGCGGCGATCGCCGCGGCCTCGGCCTGTTTGCCCCGCTTGCGCTCCAGCGCCTCCCGGAACTTCCCCTTCAGGTCGTACTGGCCGTTCTCGTCGGGCGTCAGAGCAGGGCTCTCGACGTCGGCCGACTCCGAACCTGCTTGCGATGAAGACTCTGCAGTCATGGTGACCTCCTGGGTTCGGACAACAGGACCACAGCTTGCCATGCCGACCACCACCCGGGGTACCGCCCCCGCCCGGCCGTACGGGCCGGGGCCGCAGGCGCTCCGTGCGCGGCCCACGCCCACACCTCCGCCCTCAGCCGCGCAGCTCGCCGAGGCGCTCCAGGTCGTCGCGGACCGACTCCCGGTCCTCGGCGGTGAGGTGGACCGCGGCGGCCCTGCCGAGCATCGACGTCGCGGTCGCTTCGTCACCCAGGCGCCCGGCGACGTCCGCTCGCAGCACGAGGAGGCGGAACAGTTCCGCCGGCGTGGGCCGCTCGTCGCGGAGGTCGAGCACCCGGTCGACGACCTTGGCGGCGCCCGCGGGGTCGTCCTTCGAGTCCGCGAAAAGGGAAGCGTGGTGCAGGGCACGGGCGAAGGTCTCCTCGGGGGCGCGCCGGTGATGCCGGTCCTCGCTCGTCCGCTGCCCGACACGGAGACAGTTGCCGCCCGGATCGGTCATGAGGAACTGTCGGACGCCGTACGACATGTACTTGAGCGGCCCGATACGCGGCAGCCCTCGCGTGGGTACTCTCCCGTACGCCGCCTTGAGCCCCGCCCGGAAGGCGGCGTGAAGCCCGTCGACGTCGTCGGTCAGGACGTAGCACGTACTGAACGACCCAGCCGGTTCGTACTGCTTCATCCCGAAGAACTGCAGCTCGAGGTCACCGCGTCGAACCGCCGCGTACGGATTGGGGCTCTTCTGCTGGAACGTGACCTCGAATCCGAGGGAGGTGTAGAAGTCGAGAACGGGCTGAATCGTCCGGCACGGCAGGATCGGAATGGGTTTCTCGGCCATGCGTCACACTCTAGTCAAATTTGACCAGGCAAGCGAGCGAACGGCCCGTCCGGACGGAATCGCCCGCACCTCGACGCCTGCCTAAGGTTGAGCAAGTCGACGAAACCGGCGTTCTCGCCGATCCCAGGAAGGTGGGGCGACATGGCGCGCAGTGTCGAATCGATCCGGCGAGCCGTCCTGGGCACCCTCGGAGCCGTACTGGTGGTGCTCGGCGTCGCCCTGCTGATACTGCCCGGGCCGGGCCTGTTGCTCGTGTTCGCCGGGATGGTGCTGCTGGCGCGCGCCGTCCCGGCACTGGACCGGTTCGTCGCCCCCGTCCGCGAACAGGCGATGCGGGCCGCCGAGGAGAGCGTCTCCTCCCCGTGGCGTATCGCCGGCTCGGTCCTGGTGGGACTGTTCCTCATCGGCGCGGGTTTCGCGTGGGGCCTGCTGCCCCAGGTGCCGTTCTCCGGATGGGGCACCGGAGCGAGCCTGATCATCTCGGGCGTCATCCTGTTCGCCCTGCTCGCCTGGAGCCACCGCCGCGTTCACGCGGCGCACAGCGGGCGCTGACCCCGCACCGTCGCCGCGCGACCACACCGGTCGGCCCTCCCCCCTCAAGGGCGTTGACTAAGCGGGGCACTGTTCCGTATATTAATCGGGACAGCGTTCCGCTTCGGGTCGCCCGAGGCCGGACGCCCGCCTGGAAGACGGCGTGTGACGACCTGACGGCCGGACCGAACCCGTTCGGACGGGTCGAGTCCAAGTAGGCGCCCGCTGGTAAACTGGGCCCCACGCTTTGAGGCGCCCGGGTCCGTACCGAGGGGTACGGACCCGGTCGCGTTCCGGGCGCCTGATCAGGAAGGTCGCCCATGAACCCGCACCCGTCGTCACCCCCCGAAACCTCCCCGGCCGGCACATCCCGGCGGACGGCAACGCCACCGGAGTCGGCGGACCGGCCGCCGGCCGCGTCCTTCGACGCGCTCGGGCTGCCGTCGTCGCTACTGAAGACGATGACCGGCCTGGGCGTGACCGAGCCGTTCCCGATCCAGACGGCGACCCTGCCCGACGCGCTGGCCGGCCGCGACGTCCTCGGCCGCGCCCGGACCGGTTCCGGCAAGACGCTGGCCTTCGGGCTCCCCCTGCTCGTCCGGACCGCGGGCCGGCGGGCCGAACCGAAACGGCCGCTCGCGCTGGTCCTGGTGTCCACGCGGGAACTCGCACAGCAGGTGAGCGACGCGCTGACGCCGTACGCGCGGACGCTCGACGTGCGACTGGCGACGGTGGTGGGCGGGCTGGCGATCAACCGGCAGGCGGCCGAGCTGCGCGCCGGCGCCGACGTGGTCGTCGCGACGCCGGGGCGCCTGGCCGACCTGGTGTCGCGCCGTGACTGCCACCTGAACAACGTGCGGATCACGGTACTCGACGAGGCGGACCAGATGTGCGACCTCGGGTTCCTCCCGCAGGTCACGGGCATTCTGGACCAGGTGCCCGCCGACGGGCAGCGACTGCTGTTCTCGGCCACGCTCGACCGCGACGTCGACCAGCTGGTGCGAAGCCATCTGCACGACCCGGTGGTCGTGTCCGTCGACCCGGCGTCGGCCTCGGTCACCACGATGGAACACCACGTACTGACCATTCACCCCGCCGACAAGTACGCGACCGCGACGGAGATCGCCGCACGGGACGGCCGGGTGCTGATGTTTCTCGACACCAAGGCCGGGGTGGACCGGTTCACCCGCCACCTGCGGGACAGCGGCGTGCGGGCCGCCGCCCTGCACAGCGGGAAGTCGCAGCCGCAGCGAACCCACACACTCGCCCAGTTCGTGGAGGGCAGGGTCACCGTGCTGGTGGCCACCAACGTGGCGGCGCGGGGCATCCACGTCGACGCGCTCGACCTCGTCGTCAACGTCGATCCGCCGGCCGACGCCAAGGACTACCTGCACCGCGGCGGGCGCACGGCGCGCGCCGGAGAGTCCGGGAGTGTGGTCACCCTGGTCACGCCCGAGCAGCGGCGCGAGGTGAACCGGATGATGTCCGACGCCGGGATCCGGCCGACCATCACTCCGGTGCGCTCCGGCGAAGCGAAGCTGACCGCCATCACCGGTGCGAAGCGCCCGCCGGACGGGGCGCGGGCCAGCGGTGGCAACATCCCCTTCCGCGGCCACGGCGCGCGTTCGGGACGGCCCGCGAAGGAGTCCCGCAAGACGGCCGAGGCCCGCAAGGCCGCGGAGGCCCGCGCGGCGGCCCGGGTACGCAAGGGCCGCTGACCCGGGCGGTGTCCCCGGAGCGGAACGGTCCTCTCGGAGCCGGACGGGCTCCGAGAACTTTGAACACATCGGTGACAAAGTATGGACATGTCAAACGGAAGTCTCCTACCTTGGCGGCGGAAGTGCAGTCCCACCGCACGAGACCGGAACGATTTCCGGCACGGTCCGGTCCCCATGCCCTGGAGGACCAATGCGCCAACGCCTGTTCTCGCGTGCCCGAAGACACCTCATCCTGTTACTGGCCTCGGCCGTCTGTGTCGGCGGCGTCCTGGCCGCTCCGGCGTCCTCGGCCGCTCCGGCGGACATACCGCCGCAGGAACCCGGCGTCACACTGCGCGTGTTCGACGTACAGACGCCACTGAACGAGCTGTGCACCCTCAAGCCCGGCCAGACACCCAACCACGACGAACTGATGCCGACGGTCGACTGGTCCAGCACCGCCGACTTCGGCGGGATCGCCGACAACTTCGTCTCCGAGGCCTCCGGTTACCTGGTCGCGCCGCGTGACGGCACCTACGTCTTCCGGCTCACCAGCGACGACGGTTCACGGCTGAGCCTGAACGACGCCACGGTGATCGACCACGACGGGCTGCACGGCGCGGAGCCGAAGGACGGCACGGTCGAGCTCACCGCGGGAGCGCATCCGCTGCGCGTCGAGCACTTCGACCGCGGCGGCGGACAGCGGCTTCAGCTCTCCTGGATGCCGCCGGGCGAGAGCGAGTTCACCGTCGTGCCCCGCGAGGCCCTGAGTACCGACGCCGGAGTCGTCCGGGTGACGGCACCGGGCCGCAAGGAGTGCGAGGCCGGTGGCGACACCCCCGGCGACGGCCTGCCACTGACCTCCGTACGCCCCGACCTCACCCTCACCGACCTGCGTCCCGACGGGTTCGAGCCGCAGGTCAGCGGCATGGACTGGCTGCCCGACGGACGCCTCGCCATCAGCACCTGGGGCGGCACCGACAACGTTGCCGGAGAGGTGTACCTGCTCGACAACGTCACCGGCGAGACCAGCCGCGACAAGGTCACCGTCAAGAAGGTGGCGAGCGGGCTGCGCGAACCGATGGGCATCAAGTACGTCGACGGCTCGCTCTACGTCTCGCAGAAGCACGAACTGACCCGGCTCGTCGACCGGGACGACGACGACGTGACCGACGAGTACCGCACGGTCGCCACCTGGCCGTACGGAGGCAACTTCCACGAGTTCGCGTTCGGTCTGCTCTACCGCGACGGCCACTTCTACGTGAACCTCTCCGTCGCCATCGACCTCGGCGGCGCGACCACCAGCCCGCAGCCCGCGCCGGGCCGGGGAACAACGTACAAGGTCAACAAGAAGACGGGGAAGATCAGCCCGATCGCGGGCGGGCTGCGCACGCCCAACGGCATCGGCTGGGGCCCGGGCGGCGGCCTCTTCACCACCGACAACCAGGGCGGCTGGCTGCCCTCCTCGAAGCTCGTCCAGATCAAGCAGGACCGCTTCTTCAACCACTACACCGAGCCCGCCGGCCCCTTCGAGGACTCCCCCGTCACCGAACCGGTGCTGTGGCTGCCGCAGAACGAGATCGGGAACTCGCCCTCCACCCCGCTGTATCTGGAGAAGGGCAGGTTCGCGGGCCAGATGCTGATCGGTGACGTCACCTACGGCGGCCTGCAACGCGCCTATCTGGAGAAGGTGAAGGGCCAGTACCAGGGCGCGGTCTTCCGCTACACCCAGGGCCTGGAGGCCGGCGTCAACCGCATCACCGTCGGACCCGACGGAGCGATCTACGCCGGCGGCCTGGGCGCCGACGGCAACTGGGGCCAGGAGGGCAAGCTCAGGTTCGGTCTGCAGAAGCTGACCCCCAACGGCGGCAACACCTTCGACATCCAGAAGATGCGTGCCGTGCCGGGCGGCTTCGACCTGACGTACACCCAGCCGCTCTCCGAGGAGACCGCCGCGGAGCTCGCCGCGCGTTACCGGGCCGAGCAGTGGCACTACACGCCGACCGCCGACTACGGCGGCCCGAAGATCGCCGAGGAGGAGCTGTCCGTACGCTCGGCGACCCTCTCGAAGGACGGCCGGACCGTCCGGCTGCGGCTGGACGGCCTCCAGCCGGACCGTGTGGTGCACGTGCGTTCCCCGCGCCCCTTCACCTCGGCGTCCGGTGAGACGCTCTGGAGCACGGAGGCCTGGTACACGCTCAACGAGATGCCCGGCAAGCAGCCGCCGCCCGCCACCCTCTACGAGGCCGAGGAGGCGCGCCTGGTGGGCACGGCCGGGGTCGACACCGACCACGTCGGCTACTCCGGCAGCGGGTTCGTCGACCGGTACGACACCGAGGGCAAGGCCGCCACGACGTTCGACGTGACGGTCCCGAAGTCGGGCACCTACGACGTCGGCCTGCGCTACTCCAACGGACCGAACCCGTTCGAGGGCACCAAGTCGCTCTCGCTGTACGCCAACGGGAAGAAGGTCCGGCAGACGGAACTCGCCTCCACCGGGGACTGGGACTCCTGGTCCACGCGGACCGAACGCCTGAGGCTGCGCGCCGGCCACAACACCGTGTCCTACCGGTACGACCCGGGCGACACCGGCCATGTCAACCTCGACCTGATCACCGTGCGCCCGCACGGTGCCCGCGTCGCGCTCTTCGACGGCACCGCCGCCTCGCAGGAGCAGTGGCAGCACACGGACGGGCGGCGCGTGGCGTGGCCACTGGCCGAGGAGACGTCGATGGAGGTGTGCTGCGGTGACATCCGCACCAAGGAGGCCTACCAGGACTTCCGGATGCACGTGGAGTTCCGCGTGCCGCTGCTGCCGCCGGACGTGACCGGACAGGACCGCGGCAACAGCGGCATCTTCCTCCAGGACCGCTACGAGCTGCAGATCCTCGACTCCCACGGTGACACCTCGCCGGCCACGGACGAGGCCGGCGCGATCTATCTGAAGAAGGCGCCCGACACCAACGCCGCGACGGCCGCGGAGACATGGCAGACGTACGACATCGTCTTCCGCGCGGCACGCTACGACGACAGCGGGCGCAAGACCGCCGACGCCCGGGTGACGGTGGCGTGGAACGGCGAGAAGGTCCACGACGACATCGCCCTCGACGGACCCACCGCGTCGGGCAGGGCGGAGACGCCGGCCGCCGGGGCGATCCGGTTGCAGGACCACGGGAACAAGGTCCGGTTCCGCGACATCCGGGTGGAACCGCTGAGCTGACCCACACACGTGCGGGGTGGCTGCCGACGGCCACCCCGCACGTCGCGCTCCACGCACCGGTCGGCCCGGATCCGCCGGGCCCCTCTGGGTAGGGTGGGTGAGAAGCCCCCCTGTGAATCGAACAAGGAGCGGAATTGAGCGAGCCGGCGTCCATCGCCCTGCAACTGGAGATCGCCCGGGAACTGGAGGTCGAGGAGACCTTCGACGCCACACGGGAGATCGAACGCCGGGTGGCCTTCCTGGCCGAGCGGCTGACCTCCACCGGCCTGCGTTCCCTCGTGCTCGGCATCAGCGGCGGTGTCGACTCGACCACCGCCGGCCGGCTGTGCCAGCTCGCCGTCGAGCGGGCGCGGGCCGGGGGTCACGAGGCGGGCTTCTATGCGATGCGGCTGCCGCACGGGGTCCAGGCCGACGAGCACGACGCCCAGCTCGCGCTCTCCTTCATCAAGGCCGACCACGTGCTCACCGTGGACATCAAGCCGGCGAGCGACGCCGCGCTGGAGGCGCTGGTCGCCGGCGGTGTGACCTTCCGCGACGCCCGGCACCAGGACTTCGTGCAGGGCAACGTCAAGGCCAGGCAGCGCATGATCGCCCAGTACGCCGTGGCCGGCGCGCACGACGGCCTGGTCGTCGGCACCGACCACGCCGCCGAGGCGGTCTCCGGCTTCTTCACCAAGTTCGGCGACGGTGCCGCCGACCTGGTCCCGCTGACCGGCCTCACCAAGCGCCGCGTGCGCGCCGTCGCGGACGCGCTGGGCGCGCCCGCCGAGCTGGTCCGGAAGGTCCCGACGGCCGACCTGGAGACCCTCGACCCCGGCAAGGCCGACGAGGACGCCCTCGGAGTCAGCTACGAGGACATCGACGACTTCCTGGAGGGCAGGCCGGTGAAGGAGCAGGCTTTCGAGAAGATCGTCACCCGTTACCGGCTGACCGACCACAAGCGCCGGATGCCCATCGGCCCGTGAGGGACGGGCCCTCCGGTCACCCTTGGCCGGGGCCGGTGACGGCGAGCCGGTCGATGACCGAGTGGTGCCGGGGCGCCGGGCCGGCACGCCGCGGACGCTGTCGGACCCGGCGCCCGCCGCCGCGGGTGACAGTGCCAAGGACCCTTTCGGCCCGACCGACCGCGCTGTCGCCGTCATCGCCCCGGTACGGGACGACACCGGCCGACGGCGAGCGGCGCCCGAGCAGACGGATGTGCTTTATGTGCGGGTTGCCGCTTATCACCTTAATGTGACGACTGAGGGGGTCGGACAGTCGACGGCCGGTTCAGCCGGCGGAAGGTGAGCTTCCATGGCTGAGCGGCTCAAAAGGTCCGGCTTGATCGGTGAGTTGTCGGCCGAGTTCGCCGGCACAATGGTCCTCATTCTCTTCGGCTGCGGCGTGGTGGCCCAAGTGGTCGCGGGCGGGGCCCTGACGGATCCGGAGGGCGGCCTCGGGGACCACGACAGCATCTCCTGGGCGTGGGGGCTCGGCGTCACGCTGGGCGTCTACGTGGCGGCGAGGCTGAGCGGTGCCCACATCAACCCCGCGGTGACCGTCGCCCTCGCCGTGTTCAAGGGCTTTCCGTGGCGCAAGGTGCTTCCCTACGCGCTGGCCCAGACGGCCGGTGCGTTCGTGGCCGCTCTCCTGGTCCGCTGGAACTACACCGAGGCGCTCGCGAAGGCCGACCCCGGCCACACCGTCAAGACGCAGTTCGTGTTCTCCACGCTCCCCGCCAACGGGAACACCGCTCTCCCGGTGCACGAGTGGGGGGCCTTTCGCGACCAGGTCATCGGCACCGCCATCCTGCTGCTGCTGATCATGGCCCTCACGGACATGCTGAACTCGCCGCCGGGCGCGAACCTGGCGCCCTTCGTCATCGGCCTGGTCGTGGTCGCGATCGGCATGGCCTTCGGCACCAACGCGGGATACGCCATCAACCCGGCCCGCGACTTCGGCCCCCGACTGGCCAGCTTCCTCACCGGGTACGACGGAGCATGGCGAGATCAGTACGGGAACCTCTACTTCTGGGTACCGATCCTCGGCCCCCTGGTCGGTGGCGTGCTCGGCGCGGGTCTCTACAAGGTTTTCATCGGCCGGTTCCTGCCCACGGCGGAACCGGAGCCCACGGGGCGCGTACCGGCGCCCGAGGACTGACACCGGCCGGAGAGGCGGCACAGCATGGCGGACTTCATCGGCGCGGTGGACCAGGGGACCACCAGTACCCGATTCATGATCTTCGACCACGGCGGCAACGAGGTGGCGAAGCACCAGTTGGAACACGCCCAGATCCTCCCCCGCTCCGGGTGGGTGGAGCACGACCCGGTGGAGATCTGGGAGCGCACCAACTCGGTGGCGCAGAACGCCCTGCGTTTCAGCGGGCTGTCGGCGACCGACCTGGCGGCGATCGGCATCACCAACCAGCGGGAGACCACGGTGGTCTGGGACCGGCGCAACGGCCGCCCCTACTACAACGCCATCGTGTGGCAGGACACCCGCACCGACGCCATCGCGGCGAAACTCGAACGTTCGGGCCGGGGCGAGATCATCCGCCGCAAGGCCGGGCTGCCGCCGGCCACCTACTTCTCCGCGGGCAAGATCCAGTGGATCCTGGAGAACGTCGACGGCGTCCGCGAAGCGGCAAAGGCCGGCCACGCCGTCTTCGGCAACACGGACGCCTGGGTCCTGTGGAACCTGACCGGCGGTCCGGACGGCGGCATCCACGCCACCGACGTGACCAACGCGAGCCGCACCATGCTGATGGACCTGGAGACGCTCGACTGGGACGACGAACTGCTGGGCCTCTTCGGCATCCCCCGGGCGATGCTCCCCACCATCAACCCCTCGTCGCACGCGGAGGCGTACGGTGTGGCCCGGACCTCCCGGCCGCTGCGCGCCGCCATTCCCATCGGCGGGGTGCTCGGCGACCAGCAGGCGGCCACCGTCGGGCAGGTCTGCTTCGCACCCGGCGAGGCCAAGAACACCTACGGCACCGGCAACTTCCTGGTACTCAACACCGGCACGGAACTGGTCCGCTCGCGGCACGGCCTGCTCACCACCGTGGCCTACCAGTTCGGCGACAGCCCGGTCGTCTACGCGCTGGAGGGCTCCATCGCGGTGACGGGGTCCGCGGTGCAGTGGCTGCGCGACCAGATGAAGATCATCAAGACCGCGACCGAGAGCGAGGACCTCGCCCGTACCGTCGAGGACAACGGCGGCATGTACTTCGTCCCCGCCTTCTCCGGCCTGTTCGCCCCCTACTGGCGTTCCGACGCCCGGGGAGCGATCGTCGGCCTCGCCCGGTACAACGACAACGCGCACCTGGCACGGGCGACGCTGGAAGCCATCTGCTACCAGAGCCGCGACGTCGTCGAGGCCATGGAACAGGACTCCGGGGCCCACCTCGACGTGCTCAAGGTCGACGGGGGCGTGACCGCCAACGACCTGTGCATGCAGATCCAGGCCGACGTCCTCGGCGTACCGGTCAGCCGTCCCGTCGTCGCGGAGACCACCGCGCTCGGCGCGGCCTACGCGGCGGGACTGGCCACGGGGTTCTGGCGGGACACCCAGGAACTGCGCACCCACTGGCACGAGTCCAGGCGCTGGGAACCCCAGTGGTCCGAGGACCGGCGCGCGCGGGGGTACGCCGGGTGGAAGGCGGCCGTGGAGCGCACACTCGACTGGGTCGAGGTCCCCTGAGCCCGACACTCGCCGGCCGGGGAAGGACTCGGGGTGAGGAGGGCAGCGGGCGTCGCCATAAGGTGATCCCCATGTCTGCCAGATTGAGTTCCGCGAGGACCCGCGCCGCGCTCCGAACCTCCGCGCGCACCTCTGCCGAGTTGCTGCTGATACTTGTCATGCTCGCAGTGGTCATGTGGATCCTCGGCCGTATGTGGTCGGTCGTGTGGCCACTGATAGTCGGTCTCCTCCTGACCACGTTGACGTGGCCGTCCGCCCGGTTCCTGCGGCGGCACGGGTGGCGTCCCGCACTGGCCGCCGCGGTGGTGACCGTGGCGTTCCTCCTGGTCGTCACGGGCATCGTGGCGCTCATCGCGGTGCCGATGTCCTCCGAGACCGACGAGTTGACCGCCGGCGTGATGGAAGGCATCGACCGGCTGCGCGACTGGGCCGCGGGACCGCCGCTGAACATCGACGACGGCCAGATCACCAGTGCGCTCGACTCCGCGATGGCGCGCGTCCAGGACAGCATCGGCAGCGTGGTCAACACGGTGACCACGGGCCTGAGTACCGTGGTCAACGGTCTGATCACCGCGGTCCTGGGCGTCTTCCTGATGTTCTTCTTCCTCAAGGACGGGCCGCGGTTCCTTCCGTGGCTCAGCCGCCAGTTGCCCGGCCGGCTCGCCACCGACGTCCCGACCGTCGCCCTCCGCGGCTGGGAGACGCTGGGTTCCTTCGTCCGCTCGCAGGCACTCGTGGGTCTGCTCGACGCCGTCTTCATCGGCCTCGGACTGTGGATCCTGGGCGTGCCGCTCGTACTGCCCCTCGCGGTGCTGACGTTCGTGTCCGCGTTCGTGCCGATCGTGGGTGCGCTGTTCGCGGGTTTCGTCGCGGTGCTCATCGCTCTGGTGTCGAACGGTCTGACGGACGCGCTGATCGTGCTGGCGATCATCGTCGTGGTGCAGCAGTTGGAGGGCAACGTGTTCCAGCCCATCATCCAGAGCCGCGGCCTCGGTCTGCACGCGGCGGTGATTTTGCTGGCGGTGACCCTGGGCGGCAGCCTGGCCGGCATCGTGGGCAGTCTGCTCGCCGTGCCGGTCGCCGCGTTGATCGCGGTGGTCTGGAACTACGTACGCGAGCAGCTCGTCGATCCGCCGGAGGAGGCCGCCACGGCCGACGCCTGAGGGGCTGGCCGGTCCACGCCACCGGACGGCGCCGGCTCGGCGCCGCGCGCCTTCCGGTAGGCGGTCGGGGTCGGCCCCACGTCTCTGCGGAAGACGGCCCGGAAATTGGCGGACGTACCGAACCCGGTCTCCGTGGCGATCCTCTCGATCGTCCAGTCGGAGGTCTCGAGCAGTCGGCGCGCACGAAGGAGTCTCTGCAGGACGACCCACTGCATGGGAGGCAGCCCGGTCTCGCCCACGAAACGCCGGATGAGCGTTCTCCGCGACAACATGCTGTGGTGCGCCATCCGTTGAACGGTGATCGACGACCCCATGTTCTCGATCGCCCATTCCCGAGTCGCGCGCAAACTGTCGCGAGGAGGGGCGGGCGTGTCCGTGTACTGCGGCTCGTCCGCACCGCGGACCGGGGTGAAGACGACGTCCTTGGCCCCTCCGTCCGCGGCGACGGGTCCGAAGTCCGCCTGTACGACATGGAGACACGCGTCGATTCCCGCGCTGCGCTCGTACATGCGCGCCGTGACGCTCGGCGAGGAGGGCGACGAGGCGGCCCTGCGCGCGGTGGGGTTGACCTCCTCGGAGGCCGAGGACCTGCACCGGCTGCTCGCCGTGGCGAAGTACGCCGACCGCTATGTCGTGCCGGCCGCGCACAAGGAGGACGCGGCCGCGCTGAGCGCTCTGGAGAGCCGCTGCCCCGTGGAGTCCGCCGGCGGGCCGCCCGACGGCAAGGTCGCCCTGGGCATGCCCACCCCACGCCGCACGTCGTCGGGAGGACGCGCCTGAGCCCACTGCCCGCCACCGTCCCCGCCATCGTCCGCAGCCGTGTCCGCGCGGCGGTCCGGCGCCGCGCACCGATGTCCCCGCAGGAGGCGGAGCAGCGTGCTCTCGTGCTCCGCCTGCTGTCTCTGCTGTCGCAGTACCCGGACGGTGAACTGGTGGCGGAGCGGGCCCGGCTGGCGTCCGTCGTCGCCGCCCTGCCGGGCCCGTGGGCCACGTGCGAGCTGGGGGCCTTCGTGGGCTGGTTCGGCGCCCAGGAAGCCGACGCGTTGGCCCGCCACTACGTCGAGATGTTCGTCCTGCGCCGCAAGAGCAGCCTCTACCTCACGTACTACCTGCACGGCGACGCCCGGCGCCGCGGCATGGCCCTGCTCACCCTGGCCCGGAGCTACCGAGCGGCCGGCTGGGACGCCGACGGCGGGGAGCTGCCCGACCGCCTGCCCGTCGTCCTGGAGTTCGCCGCACTCGCCGGTCCCGGCGCGGGCGAGGCACCGCTGCGCCGGCACCGGCGTGCGCTGGAGCTGATCCACGGGGCGCCCACCGAGGCGGAATTCCCGTACCGGCACCTGCTGTCGACGCTGCTGACCCTGCTGCCGCCGGCGACCGAGGCGGACCGGGCGGCCGTCGCGAAGCTGGCCGCCGAGGGGCCGCCGGACGAGGAGGTGGGGCTCGACCCCTACGGCACTCACGGTCACGGGGCCTACGAGGAGGGCGGGTTCGCCCCGACCGCCACGTTCTTGCCGCCGATGCCCGCCGTCCCGACCCGCATCCCGCCCGCCGCGACCAGCCCTCGTAAGGAAAGCCGTCCATGAACGCCGCAACCTCCTTCGTCGCCGCCTCGTCCGCGGGCGGCGCCGATCTCCTCGTCTAGGGCGCCGTCCCCTACGCCTGTCTCGCCGTGTTCGTGGTCGGGCACGTGTGGCGCTACCGGCAGGACCAGTTCGGCTGGACGTCGCGCACCAGCCAGCTGCTGGAGCATCGCCGGCTGCGCTGGGGCAGCCCGCTGTTCCACCTGGGCGCGTTCATGGTGATCGCGGGGCACGTGGTGGGGCTGGCCGTGCCCGCCTCCTGGACGCGGGCCGTGGGCATCGACGAGCACGTCTACCACGTGACGGCCGTGTGGGCCGGTTCGGTGGCGGGCGTCGCCATGGTCACCGGGCTCGGCATGCTGTGCGCCCGGCGGCTGCTGACCCCGCGGATCCGGCTGGGTACCGACCGCAGCGACAAGGTGCTCTTCCCGCTGCTGTCCCTCACCGTGCTGCTGGGCATCACCGCCACCGCCGCGCACAACGTCTTCGGCGGCGGCTACGACTACCGCGGCACCGTCTCGGTCTGGTTCCGCGGCCTGTTCGCGCTGCGCCCGCGGCCGGAGGCGATGACCGACGCCCCGCTGCTGTTCCAGTCGCACGCGCTGACCGCCTGCCTGCTCTTCGCCGCCTGGCCGTTCACCCGGCTGGTGCATGTCTGGAGCGCGCCGATCGGTTATCTGGTCCCGCCCTACCTGGTCTACCGGCGGCGGAGCGTCCCGTCCCCGGGCAATTCGCCCCGCCGGTCACGCCCCGCACGCGGCACCTCGAGGTGACGGCGCGGGCGGACCAGAACGGGGCTGGGGGCCGGCGGAGCGCCCCGCCGCCTCCTCCCTTCTCCCGTCCGCTCAGCGCGGCGTCCGGGGTCTCCTATCCGCCCGGGCGGGGCTCCGTCCGGTGCCGGGTGGCGTGGAGTGAGCCGAGGAGGCTGAGGGCCTGGGCGCTCGGGCTGCCCGGTTCGGCGTGGTAGACGACGAGTTGCTGGCCGGGCGCGTCGCGTACGTCGAAGGCCTGGTAGGTGAGGCTGAGCGGGCCGACGTCCGGGTGGATCAGGTCCTTGGTGTCCAGGGTCTTGCCGCGCACGGTGTGGGCCTCCCACAGGCGGGTGAAGTCCGCGCTGTGCTCGGTGAGGGTGCGGACCAGGTCGCGCAGTCGCGGGCCGTCCGGGTCGAAGCCGGCCGCCTGGCGCAGGTTGGCGACGGTGGCCTGGGCCGCCCGGTCCCAGTCGGCGTAGAAGTGCCGGCCCGCCGGGTCGAGGAAGGCCATGCGGGCCAGGTTGTCCGCCCGGGTGAAGGGGGCGAAGAGGGCGTCGGCCAGGGCGTTGGCGGCCAGTAGGTCCAGGGTGCGGTTCAGGACGAACGCCGGGGTGCCGGAGTATCCGTCCATCAGCAGGCGCAGCGCCGGGCCGACCCGCTCCGGCGTGCGGACGCGGGGCTGCTCGCCCGGTGAGGTCCCGGTCAGCCGGTACAGGTGCGCCCGGGCGTCGGTGTCCAGGCGCAGTGCGCGGGCGAGGGCGTCGAGCACCTGGGGAGAGGGGTGGCGTTCGCGTCCCTGTTCCAGCCGGGTGTAGTAATCGGCGTTCACTCCTGCCAGAACCGCGACCTCCTCGCGGCGCAGTCCGGCGACCCTGCGGGTCCCGTGGCTCGCCATGCCTACGTCCTTTGGTCGCAGGCCGGCCCGGCGTGCGCGCAGGAAGTCACCAAGTGGTTGTCGTCCATGCGGTCCAGGCTAGGAGGCGGCCGGGCGTGCTTCCAGGGTGTGCCGCACCCAGGCAGCAAGCGGCCTGGTTGACCACCGTCGATCTGTCCAGACTCGGTGGGGCAACGACAACCGCAGCGAGAGGACAACTCGTCATGACGACGCACACCACCAAGGTCGTTCTGATCACCGGGGCGAGCAGCGGGATCGGTGAGGCGACGGCCCGCCGCCTCGCCGCCGACGGCCACCGGCTGTTCCTGGGCGCACGCCGCACCGGCCGTCTCGAGGAACTGGCCGGACGGATCAACGCCGAGGGAGGCACCGCCGCCTGCCGCCGGCTGGACGTCACCGACGCCGCCGACGTGCGGGCGTTCGTGTCGGCCGCGAGGCAACGCTGGGGCCGGGTGGACGTGATGGTCAACAACGCCGGGGTGATGCCGCTCTCTCCGCTCGCGGCACTGAAGGTCGACGAGTGGGACCGGATGATCGACGTGAACGTCCGCGGTGTGCTCCACGGCATCGCCGCCGCCCTGCCGGTGATGCGGGAGCAGGGCGGCGGGCACTTCGTGAACATCGCGTCGGTCGGCGCGTACGAGGTGGTGCCCACCTCCGCGGTGTACTCCGCGACCAAGTTCGCCGTGCGCGCCCTCTCGGAGGGGTTGCGGCAGGAGTCGGCCGGGGACATCCGGGTCAGCGTCGTCTCCCCGGGAGTCACCGAGTCCGAACTGGCCGATTCCATCTCCGACCCGCGTGCGCGGGAGGACATGAAGGCCTACCGCTCGGTGGCCATTCCCGCGTCCGCGATCGCGGACGCCGTCGCCTTCGCCGTCTCCCGGCCTCCCGGGGTGGACGTGAACGAGATCGTGGTCCGACCGGCCGCCAGTGCCCAGTAGCCCGGAGGCCTGTGGGCGACCGGACGTCGGGGCGGGGCATCCCGGCCGCGTGCGTCCCCCGCTCTAACCGGCGTCAAGCGGCCGTTCGAAGAAGGTCTCCAGCACCACCGTCGCCCGGGTACCGCTGACCCCGTCGATCGCGTGGAGGCGCCGCAGCACGTCCTGGAGGCGCTCGGTGGTGGCCGTGCGCACCTTCACCAGGACGGCCGCGCTGCCCGCGATCACGTGCGCCTCCTGGACCTCCGGCACGGCGGCGAAGTCCTCGGCCCGGTCACCCATCCACGCGGTGGAGTCGACCAGCACGAAGGCGAGGACCCCGCGGTCGAGCGCCTCGGGGTCCACGTCGACCGTGGTGGCCCTGATGACCCCCTGGTCGCGCAGCTTGCGCACGCGCTCGTGGGCGGCACCCGCCGACAGGCCGACCGCCTTTCCCAGCTCGGCGTACGGCCGGGTGGCGTCCCCCTGGAGCAACGCGATCAGCCGGCGGTCTATCTCATCAACTGACTTCACTCAGAGACCATATCTGATTCGGGTGAGAGCGTGTTACGTTGAATCACATTCTGTTCGCTTCCGCTGGGAGGACACGATGTCCGCCGTCGACGGCCCGTACGAGATCCTGGACGACCGCTTCCGCACCGGACGCTGTGTGAACGGTGACAGCAGGCTGGAGGTCCTCCACGACGGCTGCCGCTGGGCCGAGGGCCCGCTGTACGTCCCCGCCTGGCGCCAGCTGATCTGGAGCGACATCCCCAACGACCGCGTCCTGCGCTGGGACGAGGCCACCGGCGCGGTCGGCGTCTTCCGGGCCCCGGCCGGCCACAGCAACGGCAACACGCTCGACCGGCAGGGCCGCCTGGTCACCTGTGAACAGGGCAACCGCCGTGTCACCCGCACCGAACCCGACGGGACCGTGTCCGTCCTCGCCGACCGCTACGACGGCAAGCGGCTCAACAGCCCGAACGACTCCGTCGTGCGCTCGGACGGCACCGTCTGGTTCTCCGACCCGGACTTCGGCATCACCAGCGACTACGAGGGGCATCGCGCCGAGTCCGAGATCGGCGCGTGCAACGTGTACCGGATCGACCCGGCCTCGGGCGACGTCCGGTTCGCCGCAGGCGGCTTCGACGGGCCCAACGGCGTCATCCTGTCCCCCGACGAGACCCGGCTGTACGTCTCCGACTCCCGGGCCGCCCGGATCCACGCCTTCGACATCCACGAGGACGGCACGCTGTCCGACGGGAAGGTCTTCGCCGAGGCCCGGGGGAACGTGCGCTTCGACAACATCCGCTTCGACGACGAGGGCCGGCTGTGGGCGGCCGCGCTGGACGACGGTGTCCACTGCTACGACCCCGACGGCACCCTCATCGGCCGGCTGCGCGTACCCGAGCCCGTCTCCAACATCGCTTTCGGGGGCCCCAAGAACAACCGCCTGTTCATCACGGCGACCACTTCCCTGTACTCACTGATGATGTCGGTGACGGGCGCACCGCGTCTGTAGGCCCGCCACACCGGACGCTCCGTCCAGGACGCCCCCGTCGCCGCACCCGGACAGGTCACCGCAGGTGACCGAAAGTGACAACGGACGACCGGGGCCGCCACGAAAAGGCGAACCGGTGTACGACAAAAGGCCGTTGCGACGTAGGTTGTGATGAAGCACCCATGCCTCGGCTGAAAGACGGACCGTACCCATGAGCGACCCCGTGACGACCCCCGGCACCGCAGCGCACCAGAAGATCGACACCTCGGTGCCGCACTCGGCCCGGATCTGGAACTACTGGCTGGGCGGGAAGGACAACTACCCGGTCGACGAGGAGGCCGGCGACGCGTACACCGCCGTCTTCCCCGGCATCGTCACCGTCGCCCGCAGCAGCCGCGCCTTCCTGCGCCGCAACATCACGTACCTGGTCGCCGAGGCGGGTGTCCGGCAGTTCCTCGACATCGGGACGGGTCTGCCGACGGCCGACAACACCCATGAGGTCGCCCAGCGCATCGCCCCCGAGGCCCGGATCGTCTACGTCGACAACGACCCGATGGTCCTAGCCCATGCCCGCGCGTTGCTCTACTCCGCCCCCGAGGGGGCGACCGCCTACATCGACTCCGATGTACTCGACCCCGACAGCGTCCTGACGGCCGCCGCCAGGACACTCGACTTCGACCGGCCCGTCGCCCTCATCCTCAGCAACATCCTGGGGCACATAGCGGACTACGACCAGGCGCGTTCCGTCGTCACCCGGCTGATGGGCGCGCTGCCGTCCGGCAGCTACCTCTCCGTCAACGACGGCTCGCGGGGCATCGACCCGGGGTTCGACCGGGCCCAGGACGCCTACAACGAGAGCGGGGCCGCTCCGTACATCCTGCGCACCGTCGATCGGATCACGGCGTTCTTCGACGGCCTGGAGCTCGTGGACCCCGGCGTCGTACCGGTCACCCACTGGCGTCCGGAGGCGGGCTGCGCCCCCTCCGAGCTCATCGGCGAACACGGCGGCCTCGCCCGCAAGCCGTAGCGCCCCGGCCACGGACGGCGGCGCCACGTCCGGACTATGTGGCGCCGACCGCCGAGCGCTCACCACCCGGCCCGCTCGACCGACAGGAGCAGTATCCATGCCCGAATGGCCGTTGCCCGAGACGTTCCCCAGCGGTTCCGGGGCCGTCCGCTGGAACCGGCTGGGCGGAGCGGACCGGCCACCGCTGGTCCTGCTGCACGGCACGCCGTTCTCCTCGTACGTCTGGCGCGCGGTGGCCCGTTCGCTGGCGCGTGAGCACCAGGTGTTCGTCTGGGACATGCCCGGCTACGGCATGTCGGAGAAGTCCGCGGGCCAGGACGTGTCCCTCGCCGCCCAGGGCCGGGTGTTCACCGAGCTGCTGAGCCACTGGGGCCTTCAGGAGCCTCTCGTGGTCGCCCACGACTTCGGCGGTGCCGTCGCTCTGCGGGCCCATCTGCTGCACGACGCCGCATACCGGGCCCTGGCCCTGGTCGATCCGGTCGCGCTGGCACCGTGGGGTTCGCCGTTCTTCCGGCTGGTCCGCGACCACGCCGAGGTCTTCGAGCAGTTGCCCCCGGCGCTCCATGAGGCGCTGGTGCGCGAGTATGTGGCTTCCACCGGTGGTCCGGGGCTGCACCCGGTGGTCCTGGAACGGCTCGTCGGCCCCTGGCTCGGCGAGTCGGGGCAGCCTGCCTTCTACCGGCAGATCGCCCAGGCGGATCAGCGGTACACCGACGAGATCCAGGACCGGTACGCCGGTATCGGTGTCCCGACGGTGATCTGCTGGGGCGAGGAGGACGCCTGGATCCCCGTGGCGAAGGGGCGCGAACTGGCCGCCACCGTCCCCGGTGCCAGGTGGGAGCCGATCGCCCACGCGGGGCATCTCGTGCAGGAGGACGCGCCCGCCGAGCTCACGGCCGCGCTGCTCGACTTCCTTCGCCGCGTTCCCTGACTCTCGCGCGGCGATGTGCCGCGGGGCAGGGTGCCCGGGGAACCAGCGTTCCCGGGCACCCTGCCCCGTTCGGCGACCTCCCGGTCAGGCGGGGGTGATGTTCTCCGCCTGCGGGCCCTTCTGGCCCTGGGTGATGTCGAAGGTGACGGCCTGGCCTTCCTGCAGCTCGCGGTAGCCCTGGGCGTTGATGTTGGAGTAGTGCGCGAAGACGTCGGGGCCGCCCCCGTCCTGCGCGATGAAGCCGAAGCCCTTTTCAGAGTTGAACCACTTGACGGTTCCGCTGGCCATGCCCTTGCCTTTCAGCCGATATCGGATCCGCACCGTGCGAACCCGGAGGTGGTCGTCCTGGTCCTCCGGCATTGCACAGCAAACCGCCCGCACTCCGGCGCGGGCGGTCTGGGCGAACCACGACATCTGCTGCTGACGCTACACGGCATATCCGAGCCTCACCAGTGAGTAAGGGGTGTGAGCGGCAACGATGTTGCGACTCGGAGTCCGTTACGGCGTGCAGGAGCACGTCACACCCGGTCATCAGCCGCGCAAGGCACAAAAGGCGCTACTCACCTCCTCCTCGGTGACCGCTCGACGGTGGCCCCGATGCCGTGGCGTCCGCCGGGGCGCGGGCGACGACGATCGTCCCTGCGCCATACGGGGGATACGGCGAGGCGGCCGCACGACCCGGTTCCGTAAGTGGTCTAGCAATGAGTAGTCCACCCACGGAGTCGGAGATCGATATGACCGTCAGGAAAGCGCTGGCCCTTGTGATCGGCGCTGTCATGTGCACCGGCGTGCTGGGAACCGGCTGCGCCCAGCAGCAGTCGGGCGCCTCCTTGCAGGACTCGCAGACGCCCGGCCGGTCCGCGTCGCAGCCGGCCTCCCCGCTGCCCGCTCCCCCTCGCTCCTTTCCCCGCCCCCTTCCCGGGATCGGACCGGTGACGCGGGCCCGTGTTCCGGACGCCTCCCGGCAGGCCCTGGTGGTCACGGGCGCGACGGAGAGTTCGTCCGAGGCCAGGGCGGTGCTCTACGAGCGGTACCCCGCCCGGGGCTGGCGCGCCGTCGCCGGTCCCTGGCCCGCCCACAACGGGCTGCGCGGCTGGACCGACGACCACGAGGCGGGCGACCTGCACACGCCCATCGGCGTCTTCGGGCTCAGTGACGCGGGAGGCCGGCTGCCCGACCCGGGGACCCTGCTCCCCTACGACCGGGATCCGCAGTTCGCCGTGTCGGGCACCGGGCATCTCGGCGAGCCGCTGGAGGGTTCGTTCGACTACGTGATCGCCATCGACTACAACCGGGTGCCCGGCACCACCCCGCTGGACAAGACCCGCCCGCTGGGCGAGGACAAGGGCGGCGGGGTGTGGATCCACGTGGACCACGACGGGCCGACCAACGCCTGCGTGTCCCTGAGCGCGGAGCACATGCGTGCGCTGCTCAACGGACTGGACCCGGACAAGGAGCCGGTCGTCGTCATGGGACCGGAGTCGGTCCTGGCGCAGTAGCACGGCCCCCGGGCGTCCACCCGTCCTGGACGCCAGGTGCGAGTCCGCTGCGTAGCACCGCGTCCCGCGGGCCGAGCCGGACGTACCGGTTCGTGTCACGCGGGCTTGACCGGGCGGGTCGCGCTCGGCCTATTGGAGACACAACTGGGCGTATTCGGGGGACTGCTCCAGTGTTGGCCCGTATGTCAGCCCCCGGCCGGGACGCAGGTCAGGAGTCCGACAGTGCGGCGTCGATGGGCAGCGGCGGCAGTTCTGCTGGCATGGGCGCTGCTGCATCTCGTCGCCGCCCGGCCACCGGGGCTCGGGGAGCCGGTGGCGGACCGTGACACGGCGGCGATATCGACAGTGATCACGGCGACAGTGGCGGTGGCGGTCGAGTCGGCCGGGGAACCGTGCCCGCGCGAAGGGGATCCGTCGCCCCGTCAGGTCGCCGCCCGGTCGCCGAGGACCGCGGGAACGGTCGGGACCGGCGACGGCACGGCCGCCCGCGCCCCGGCCCGGACAGACGCCGCGTGGCAGGACGGCAAGTACCTTCGCCCGCCGGGGCCGCGCGGCGGGCCGGGAGCGGACGAGACCTCCTCAGGTGGACCCGAATCGCGCACGTATCGGTGCTGAACAACGGCGGTACCGACAAGGCCTGCGCCGCGCGGCCCGAGTACTGCCCGCCGACACGCGGTCCCCGGCAGGCCTTCATGTGTCCGGAGTGACGACGACGCAGGAGGCAGGCGAATGTCCGAGAGGCGCATAGACGTGGTCGGGGCCGGAGAACTCGGCGCGGACGACCGGAAGATGTGGCGGGATCTCAGAACCGCCTCCTCAGCCCCGGCGAATCCGTTCATGGACCCGGCGTTCACCGCGGCGGTCGGGCTGGTCAGGCCGCGGGCCAGGGTCGCGGTGCTGCGGGACGGCGGGACACCCGTCGGGTACTTCCCGCATGAGCGGGGCTTCGCGGGGCGGGGGCGGGCCATCGGACTCGGGGTGTCGGACAGTCAGGGCGTCGTGCTGCGCGAGGGCGTCCGCCTCGACGCCCGCGCACTGCTGCGGGCCTGTGCCCTCACGTCCTGGGAGTTCGACAGTCTTGAGGCCGGTCAGGACACGTTCCTGCCCCACGCCTCCGAGGCACTCGCCTCCCCTGTCGTCGACCTCGGTGACGGATTCGGGCGGTACCCGGAGAGGCTGCGCCGCGGTTCCCCGGGCTTCCTCAGGCAGACCCTCGCCAAGGAGCGCAAGCTCGCCCGTCAGGTCGGCGAGGTGCGCTTCGTGTACGACGACCGGGATCCCGGCGCGCTGCGGGCGCTCAAGCGGTGGAAGTCCGCCCAGTACCGGCGAACGGGCCGCCGGGACCGGTTCGCCCAGGCGTGGATCACCCGGCTGGTGGACCTGCTCGCCCGGAGCGACGATGCCGAGTGCCGTGGGATGACGTCCGTGCTCTACGCCGACGGACGTCCCGTGGCCGCCCACTTCGGGCTGCGCTCGCCCACGGTCCTGTCCTGGTGGTTCCCGGCGTACGACCGGGCGTACGGCAAGTACTCCCCCGGGCTCGTACTGCTGTCGCGGATGCTGGAGTCGGCTGCCGCCGACGGGATCGAGCTGGTCGACCTGGGGAGCGGGCCGGCGCGGTACAAGGAGTCGTTCAAGACACGTGACCTGAGGGTGCACGCGGGCGCCGTGGTCCGCCCGGGGCCGGGCGGCGCCCTCCACCTCCTGGGTCGAGAGCCGGTTCGAGCCGCCCGCCGCTTCGTACGCGACCGGCCGCGGCTGGCCCGCACCGCTGCGCGGACGCTGGAGGAGCTGGGGCGGTTGCGCGACCGTTGACGCTCCGTCGGAAGCGTGTGCCGCGGCGCTCCGCCACGGCACACGATCGCTCCCCGTGTGCCGTGGCCGGGACCCGCACCGGGGACGGTGCTCAGCCGACGGGCGGCATGTCGGTGGGTGTGGAGTCGAGGCCCGGCCTGCGCTCACGCCAGGCACCGCGGGTGAAGTCGGGGATCTCCACCGGACGGCCGTCCTTGGCCAGCGACCTGACGCTCAGCGGAACGGGTGCGCACCAGGCGGCCGAGTCGTAGACGTCGATGTCCGGCACCAGTCCCGCCCGCATCAGCTGGACGGTGCGCCACTGCAGCATGTAGTCCATGCCGCCGTGGCCGCCGTTGTTCGCCGCGTCGTCACCGACCTTCCGCCACAGCCAGTGGTCGTACTCCTTGCGGTAGGTCTCGAAGTCGCGCCAGGTGTGGCCGTCGTGGTCCGGTTCGACGTAGATCCGGGCCCCGGTCGGGGAGGGTCCCGCGTAGTCCTCGACGATGCCGCGGCTGCCGGCGAGGGTGTTGATCCGGCTGTACGGCCGGGGCGAACTCACGTCGTGCTCCGCCCGGATCGTCCTGCCCTTCTCCGTTTCGATCACGCAGGTGACCAGGTCACCGTTGATGTAGGTCTCTTTCCAGGAGGGGTGGCCCCTGGGGACGAAACGCGCACGGTAGTCGGCCAGTCCCCTGGGAGCCGTCGCGGTGGCGCGCAGCGTGGTCATGCGGTCGCCGCGGTTGATGTCCATCGCCGCGGCGATCGGCGCCAGCCCGTGCATGGGATAGAAGGAGGCGGCGCTTCGGGTGTGCCACAGGCGCCGCCAGGAGTCCGTGTAGTAGGTGTCGGAGAAGAGGAGTTCCCGCAGGTCGTGTAGGTAGCCGCCGTGGCCGTTGGTGACGTCCCCGAACAGGCCGTCGTGCGCTGCCCTGAGCATGGCCAGCTCGTTGCGGCCGTAGTTGCAGTTCTCGGACAGGAGAAGGTGCCTGCGGGTGCGCTCCGAGGTCTCGACCAGGTCCCACAGCTGGCGCAGTTCGGTCGCGATGGGGAGCTCCACCACGGCGTGTCTGCCACTGAGCAGTGCCTCCCTGCCCTGCTCGTAGTGGAACTCCCACGGCGTGGCGACGTACACCATGTCGATGTCGTCCCGTTCGAGCATCCGGACGTAGGAGTCGGCCGAGCCGCCGTACTCGGCGGGGCGTGGCCTGCCCTTGCCCTCCAGACGGTCGGCGGCGCGTTTCGCGCGGTCGGCGCGGATGTCGCAGACGGCGGTCACAGTGCAGCCGGGGACGGCCGCCCAACCGGTGATCATGCCGCTGCCCCGGTTGCCGAGACCGATCACACCGACGCGGACGGTTCTGTGGGCGTCGAACGGGACGCCGATCATCGACTTCTGGCCGGGCCTGCGGCGGGGCGCCTGCTCGGCCGCCGCGGACGCGGACGGGGCCGACGCGGTCATCCCGGCGGCGAGCGCGCCGGTGGCGACGGCACCACCCAGGAGCAGTCGGCGTGAGACAGCGGGCGTTTCGGACATGACGGCAACACTCCTCGTGGGCGGTGGCATCACGGTCGGGGCACTGTCGGACGGTGACGAGCACAGACGAGCGCGGTGGAGCGGTGGAGCGGTGGGGCTCGCGCGGTGGAGCGCGGTCGGGCAGGCCGGGCAGGCCGAGCTGTCGAACGCTTTCGGGGCAAAACTCTGCGGGCTCAACAGTTGCATGTCAATACGTGCTCGATACATAGCTGTTCCGAGCAACTCCGCGCACCGGAAGGGTGCCGCATTCAGTCCCGCGCCACCCCTCAAAAGGAGGCGGGGTCCGGTCGCGCGGGCCCGGAGTGAGCCCTCCCGAACCTGGCGGGGACGGTCAGAACAGCCGTTCCTGGGCGGGCGAGGTCCCTGACCGCCGGTTCCGGCGCGGGGCACTCAGTGCCGGCGCCGTGTCCCCGAACAGAGGTGCCGTGCCGTACTCGTCCGGCTCGGCGGGGACGGTGGTGGGACCGGTACCTACGTTGAGGACCAGTGGGGCGTCCCGGTCGAAATCACCCGGCGTCATCGCCACCCACTCACGGTCCTGCCGCTCACCCACGCACCGACACCTCTCTCGCGCCGCCCGCCGCGACCACGCGACGCTACCAGCCCTGCGGCAGCCCGTTGATCCCGGCTCCCGCCTGACTCGTCTCCATCGTTCCCGGGCGACCGGCAGCCGACGCGTCATGGCTGTTTCCGCGTGGAACGAGCCGCCCTCGCTGATGTTCACGCCGTCGCGCTGCAGCCGGGTCGTGGCGGGGAGGCCGCCGCGCATCCGCCGTGTCGTCCGGGCATCGGAACGGGCCCGCCGTACCGTCGCGGTGGTCACCATCGACTCATGGCGCCCACCCGCCCCGGCGGCGCGCACTGGCGCGGCCCCGCGTACGGGGGAGAACGCGGGGCCGCACCAGCAAGCTATCGGAGTAATCCCCCGGCGGCCAGACCCGGCTGCCGGTTGAACACCGCAAGGCGTCACCCGGCCGGCGGACATCACGTCGATTCGGCCGGGGCGCGCACGCATGGCGCGCTGCGAGGCCCGCCGTGCGGGGCCCACACTGATGACATGGGCTACCTCGATCCACCGACGGCGGTGTCACGGCGTTTTTCCGAGGGGCCGGTGAGCGCGTCGGCGGCTCGGCGGTTCGTGCGCGCCGCGCTGGACGACGTCGCCTCGGAACTGGTGGACACCGCGGAGCTTCTGGTCAGCGAGTTGGTCACCAACGCGGTGCTGCACGCGCGCACCGAGGTCGAGGTGGCGGTGTCACGCCGCGACGGCCGGGTGCGCGTAGGGGTCGGTGACCGTCGGCCGAGCCGTGGGCTCGTACCACCGTATTGCCCGCCGTACGCCGGCACGGGCCAGGGGCTGGCCCTGGTGGAGCAGTTGGCCTCGCGGCACGGGGTCGAGGCCGACGACGAGCGCAAGACGGTGTGGTTCGAGCTGTGGCCGGACGGGCCGCCGCCTCCGTCGTCCGGGTGGGAGACGGCCGTACCGCCGTGTCCCTCGGAACAGGCGGTGACGCTCGTCGACGTACCGAGTGCCCTGGACTCGGCGTGTCGGCAGCACCGGCACGCGGTACTGCGCGAACTGTCCCTCGCCGCGTCCGCCGGAGATCTCCTGGAGATGTCGCCCGAGGACCTCACGGCGGCCCACGACATCAACAACGTGATCAGCGCCTGCATGACGGCCGCGCTGGAGGAACCCCTACCCGAGTCGGACCTCCGCACCCTGCTCCTGGCGCTGCCGGCCGACGCCGCGCCCGCGGTGCGAGCCCTGCGCCGCGTGCTCGACCTGGCCGAGGAGCGGGCTCGGGAGGAACGGCTGCTCACGCTCCCGGTGCTGCCGCGCGGCCGTGCCTTCCAGGACTGGCTCTTCGACCAGATCGCGGGACAGCTGACCGGGGACCGTCCCACCGCGTGGACCGTGATGCCCCGCGAACCGGAGGTCAGCTCCGCCGAGGTCGTGCCGTGGGACGCCGGTCAGGTACGGGGCAGCAGGGTCCCGACCATCGCCGCCGACGAGGGCAACCGGATCATCGCGGCGAACGGACCGGCTGCGGAGCTGCTGGGCTGGGGACCGGACGACCTCGTCGGACGCAGGCTCACCACGCTCATCCCCGAACACCTGCGCCGACGGCACACGGCGGCGTTCACCTCGATGCTGCTCACCGGGCGCACCCGGATCGTGGGCCGCTCCGTGCCGCTTCCGGCGCTGCACCGTGACGGCGGGATGGTTCCGGTGCGGCTGTACATCCAGACGCAGGAGACCGCCGACGGCCGCACCGTCTTCGTCGCCCAGCTCACTCCGCGGGCGACCACTCCCCTCGACGTGCCGAAGTCCAAGACCAGGAGCCCGCAGGCGCCGGCCCGTGAACCCGGCGGAGGCCGCCCGTCAGCGACCGCCCCGGAGCGCGGCAGGAGGGCGGGCGGTGCCGAGCACGGCATGTCGGCGCTGAACCGGCTGTCCCTCCTGGCCGACCTGGGAGCGGAGCTCAGCAACACCCTGGACCTGGAGGAGGGGCTGCGGTGCGCCGGCCGGCTGCTGACGCGGCGGCTGGCCGACTGGTGCGTGGTGGATCTGTTCACCGAGCACGCCCAGGTGGACCGGGTCTGTGTCGTCCACCGGGACCCCCGGGGCCTGCGCCCCTCGGCCCACGAGGGCAGGCTCCCGCCGGTCTCCGAGGAATCGCGCGGTCCGCTGGCCCGTGTGCTGCGTGGCGCGGGGCCTCTGCTGCTCCCCGACGCTCCGCCACCGGGCCAGGCCGACAGCGCGCTGGACCGGAACTACCTGGAGCTGTTCCGCGAACTCGGTGCGGGCAGCGCCGTCGTCGCTCCGCTGCGGGCCCGCCGCAAGATCCTCGGCGCCCTGACCCTGACCCGGGCTGCGGGTGGGCGGCCGTTCACCGAGGAGGACCTGACGCTGGCCGACGACCTGGTGCACAGCCTGGCGCTGGGGGTGGACAACGCACGCCTGTACCAGGACACCCACTCCATCGCCGAACGGCTTCAGCGCTCCCTGCTGCCGGTCCTGCCCGAGGTCGAGGGTCTGCGGCTGGCCGCCCGCTACGCCGCCTCCTCCACCACCGCGCAGGTCGGTGGGGACTGGTACGACAGCTTCGTCCTGCCCAAGGGGGACGCCGTCGTCGTCATCGGTGACGTCACGGGGCACAATCTCGACGCGGCCATCGCCATGAGCCAGTTGCGCAGCATGCTCCGCGGCATCGCCGTGGACCGCCAGGAGCCGCCCGCCGAGGTGCTGCGCCGGCTGGACCTGGCGAACCACAGTCTGCACCGGGAGGCCACCGCCACCTGCGTCTACGGCGTGATCAAGGGCTCCGCGCAAGGCCCCTGGGAGCTGAAGCACTCCTCCGCCGGTCATCTGCCGCCCCTGCTGACCACCCGGGAGGGCGAGACCCGTTACCTCGAAGACGGCGCCGGCCTGCTCCTCGGCATGGATCCCGACGTGCACAGGTCCACGGCCCGCCACGCGCTGCCGGCCCACTCGACGCTGCTGCTGTACACCGACGGCCTCATCGAGCGCCGCGACGAATCCCTCGACGACGCCCTGGACCGGCTGCGCGTGCACGCCGCCGACCTGGCCCGCGAGCCCCTCGACACGTTCTGCGACGAGTTGCTGATCGGCCTGGGGGCCGACAGCGCCGACGACATCGCCGTCCTCGCCGTCCGCCCCACGCCGCCCGGGTGACCGCGTGCGTCAGGGGGTGACGATCGGAAACCGGGGATCGGGACGCTCCATGAGGCTGCCCAGGGTGGTCAGGGCCGTGATGTCGCCGGCCGTGGCGATCTCGCCGGCCGCGACGGCTTCGGCGAACGTGGTCGCGCGGCCGACGACCGCGTCGAGCGTGGCACGGGTCAGGCGCAGGGTGAGGTGGGGGCTCTCGCCGAGCGGTGCGTCGCCGGGCATCGGGGTGAGCGCGCCGTTGGACAGCAGCAGGGTCCAGCAGTCGACGGTGGGATCCCGTGGGTCGTCGGTGAGCTCCCAGCGCAGGAGGAGACGTCCGGCCTCTGCGGCGCGGGGGCCGTCGACGCGTACGGCCATGGACTGGAAGATCTGCTCCACGGTCAGCGCGCCGATGATGCCGGACGCTCCGCGGCCCGGGCCCGCGAGGACTCCGTCGCGCAGTTCGGCGGCGCCGGTGAGGTAGAAGTTGCGCCAGGGGCCGCACTCGGAGCCGTGGCCAAGCCGTTCGAAGGTCTCGGCCTGGAGGGCGCGTGCCTCCGCGTGGCCGGGATCGGCGAACAGGACGTGGTTCAGTACCTCGGCGGCCCAGCGCAGGTCGCCGCTGTCGTAGGAGGCACGTGCCTTGGTGACCACGGCGTCCGCGCCGCCCATGAACTCGGTGTAGCGCAGGGCCGCTTCGCGGGGCGGGTGCTGCCACAGGTGGGCGGGGTTGCCGTCGAACCAGCCCATGTAACGCTGGTAGACGGCCTTGGCGTTGTGGCTGAGGGAACCGTAGTGGCCGCCGATGTGCGGGCGTCGCTCCAGGGCGGGCGGGAAGCGCAGCTGCTCCGCGATCTCCGCGCCGGTGTGCCCGGCGTTGATGAGGCGCACGCACTGGTCGTGCAGGTAGGCGTAGGCGTCGCGCTGCTCCTCCAGGAAGCGTACGGCGCGTTCCTGGCCCCAGGTGGGCCAGTGGTGGGAGGCGAAGACCACGTCGGTGGCGTCGGCGAACAGGCGGAGGGTCTCGGTGAGGTACCGGGCCCAGGCGCTGGGGTCGCGGACCAGGGCGCCGCGCAGGGTGAGGACGTTGTGCAGGGTGTGGCAGGCGTTCTCCGCCACGCAGAGCAACCGCAGATCGGGGAAGTGGATGTTCATCTCCGCCGGGGCCTCGGTGCCCGGGGTGAGCTGGAAGATCATGCGGACGCCGTCGACGGTCTCGGTCTGACCGGTGGTGTGGACGTCGAGGTTGGGGGCGATGAGGCCGGCGCTGCCCAGGGAGGTGGTCTGGCCGAGACCGCAGCCGATCTGGCCCTCGGGGCCCTTGGGCAGGGCGGCGCCGTACATGTAGAGCGAGCGGCGTGCCATCGCGGGGCCGGTGATGACGTTCTCACCGGCCGCGTGGGCGAGGAAACCGGCGGGCGCGATCACCGGGAGCCGTCCGTCGGTGGCGTCCTTCGGGTCGGCGACGCCGTGGACGCCGCCGAAGTGGTCGATGTGCGAGTGGGTGTAGAGGACGGCGGTCACCGGGCGGTCGCCGCGGTGCTCCCGGTACAGGGCCAGGGCGGCTGCGGCCACCTCGGCGCTGATCAGGGGGTCGACGACGAGGACGCCCCGGTCGCCCTCTACGAAGGTGATGTTGGACAGGTCGAGTCCGCGGACCTGGTAGACGCCCGGCACCACCTCGTACAGGCCCTGCTTCGCGGTCAGGCGGCTCTGCCGCCACAGGGACGGCCGCGCGGTGGGCGGGCAGTCGTCGTCCAGGAACGCGTAGGCGTCGGCGTCCCAGACGGTGCGGCCCGCCGCGTCGTGCACCACGCCCGGCCGGAGCCGCGCGACGAACCCGCGATCCGCGTCGGCGAGGTCCTGGTCGTCGTCCGGGAGACGGCCGAGGCCGACGGGGCCGGTGGAGGCAGTGGGGGGCTCGGCGCCGGCGGGAGCGGTAGAACCGGCGGGGCTGACGGGGCTGACGGGGCTGACAGGGGTGGTGGGGCTGTCGGGGGTGGGGCCGGGCATGGGGGTTTCCTCGGAGTGGTGTGACGTACGGGCGGGTCAGGCCAGAGTGGCGAGGCCCTTGGCGATTCCGTTGCGCTGGATCTCCGAGGTGCCGGTCAGCACCCGGAACATGCGCATCCTGCGGAAGAGGTACTCGATCTCGTGGCCCTGTGTCAGTCCGTCCTTGCCGTGGATCTGAACGGCCTGGTCGAGGAGACGGAAGGCTGACTCGGCGACGAAGAGCTTGCACATGAACGCCTCGGTGCGCACGTCGTCGCCGCGGTCGAGGGCGGCCAGCGCGGCGTACGTCATGGAGCGCGCGGCGTAGAGGTCGGCGGCCATGTCGGCGAGTTTGTGCTGGATGGCCTGGAGAGCGAGCAGGGGTTTGCCGTTGACGGTGCGCGACAGGGCGCGGTCGCGGGTGAGCCTCAGGGCGCGGCGGGCGGCACCGATCGCCGAGGGGCAGTGCAGCAGGCGGTTGACCGTGACCCGGCCAAGGGCGATGCGCAGGCCCTTGCCCTCCTCGCCGAGGAGGGCCGCGCCCGGGACCCGGCAGTCGTCGAGGACGATGTCGCTCTCGATGTGTTCGCCGGACATCGGGGTGGCGCCGTCGGTGACGCGGCAGCCGGGGCTGTCCAGGTCGACGAGGAAGGCGGAGTAGGACTCCTCGGCGTCCGCCATCCGGGCCACGACGATGGCGAAGTCGGCGAACGGCCCGGCGGAGCTGAACACTTTGTGCCCGGTGAGGCGGTAGCCGTCGCCGTCCCGGACGGCGGTGGTGCGCATGGCGCGCACGTCGGATCCGGCGTCCGCCTCGGTGAGGGAGAAGCAGCAGGCGCGTTCACCCCTGACCAAGGGCAGGAGGTGGGTGTCGAGTTGGCGGGGGGTGGCGTGGCGGAGGATGTCCCCGGCGCGCAGCGGGCCGCCCATGTCGCCCAGGACACTGTGACCGAGCACGCGTCCGGAGGCGGAGACCTCCTCCTTGAGCACGGCGAGCTGGGTGTACGTCAGGGCCTGGCCGCCGTACTCCTCGGGGAGGTGGATGCCGTAGAAACCGAGTTCGCGGCAGCGCTTCCAGACCGGTTCGAGGTCGGCGCGGGTGAGGCGGGAGGTGTGGGTGATGCCGTTGTCGTGTTCGTACTGGGCGAGTTCGCCGTCCAGGTACGCGCGCAGGCGGGGCACGAGGTCGGCGAGGCACGGGTCGTCGGGGACCGGGCTGAAGGAGAAGGTCATGGTGTGGTGCTCCGGGTCACGGGTTTCGGTCGGTTCGGTGCACGGTCGGCTCAGTGCACGCGGCGGGTGGCGTGCGCCCAGTACGGTTCGCGGACGGCCTTGCGGTCGAGCTTGCCGTTGCGGTTGTGCGGGAGTTCGCCGACGAAGTCGACCGTGCGCGGCTTCTTGAAGCGGTCCAGGCGCAGGGCGCAGAAGTCGGCCAGTTCGCCAGCGGTGACCGGGGTGCCGGGGCGGGTGACGACGACGGCCTTGACCGCCTCGCCCCACTTCTCGTCCGGGACGCCGATCACGCAGGCCTCCTGCACGGCGGGATGCTCGTACAGGACGGTCTCGACCTCGGTGCTGTAGATGTTGAACCCACCGGAGATGATCATGTCCTTCTTACGGTCGACGAGGAACAGATAGCCGTCCTCGCGCATCCAGGCGAGGTCTCCGGTGTGCACCCAGCCCTCGCGGAAGGTCTGGGCGGAGAGTTCCGGCGCCCGCCAGTAATGGCGGACGCAGTCGGGTCCACGCACGATGATCTCGCCGACCTCGCGGGGCGGGAGGGGCCTCCCCTGCTCGTCGACGATCCTGACCTCGGTGTCGTAGGCGGCCCGGCCGCAGGACTGCAGGAGTTCGGGGTCGTCGGTGACGGCGCGGGCGATGTCGGCGCCGGACAGACCGGCTACGACGCTGGTCGTCTCGGCCAGGCCGTAGCCCTGGGCGACCACGGGGCCGAACAGGGCGACGGCGTCGCGCAGCCGTTGCGGTGACACCGGGGCCCCGCCGACGCGGACGCTGGTGAGACTGGACAGGTCGCGGTCGGCGGCGCCGGGGTGGGCGAGCACCGCGTTGAGCATGGCCGGGACCAGGAAGGTGGCGGTGACGCGCTCGCGCTCCACGGTGTCCAGGAACGCCTGTGGGCTCCAGCTCGGCAGCACGTGCGTGGTGGAGCCTCCGAAGACGCCGGCCAGCAGGACCATGCCGGTGGCGTGCGTGATGGGGCCGCAGGCCAGGTAGCGGGTGTCGGGACGGGGGCGCGACTCGTCGTTCATCAGGGTCTTGCGCATGTTGGCGAGCCGGTTGCCGAAGGTCTGCACAGCGGCCTTCAGCGCACCCGTGGAACCCGAGGTGAAGTTGAGGACGGCGGGGGCGTCCTCGGCGCACTCCACGGCCACGGGCGCCGCGTCGCCCTCGGCGAGCAGGTCGTCGTACGGCAGTGGTGCGCCGTGGGCCGGGTCGGCGGGCTCCGACATGTCCAGCGCGACCGGAAGGCAGTCGGTGCCGGCCGCCGCCGCGGCCGCCAGGGCGTCCTCGCGGTGCGCCTCGTCGAAGACGAGGACGCGGACGGGGGCGTCGCGCAGGATGTGCTCGATCTCGCCACGGCCGAGCCGGGCGTTGACCGGTACCCGGATCAGCCCGGCCTTGTACAGGGCGAACTCCACCTCGACCAGCTCGCCCCGGTTCCAGGCGAGACAGGCCACGGCGTCGTCGGGTCCCAGCCCGCGCCGGACAAGTGCGGAGGCCAGCCGGTTGGCACGCTCCTCCAGACGGGCGTAGGTCCAGGTCCGGTCGTCACAGACCAGGGCGGGGTGCTCCGGCCAGTGACGGGCGCTGCGCGTGAGATAGATGCCGAGATTCAACGACGGACTCCTGTGCGAATGACGGTGGTTGACGGGTTGTGCGGGTTGCGCCGGTTGGCGGATGCGTGCGCCGGGACGGGCGGTGACACTCCACTTCACTGAACTGGCTGAATGTTTCCAGACAGGTTGTTCGCTAACGCATCGCCTGTCAAGAGTACGTAGACTGACTGCCGCCCGAGCGGACACGTACCGCCGGGCCACAGGGACCGGACAGCGACCGGGCACGGACCGGACAGGAAAGACGGGCGACGGGGATGGCCGAGGACCGACGCATCCGCAAGACGCGCAGGGCACTGCGCGACGCACTCGTGGGACTTGTCCTGGAGAGGGGCTTCACGACGCTGAGCGTCGAGGACATCACCCAGCGCGCGGACGTGGCGCGGGCGACGTTCTACAGCCACTTCCGCGACAAGGACGAGCTGTTCGCCCGGGTCACCCGCGACCTGCTCGACGAACTCGACGAACGGCTGCGCCCGGCGATGGCCGAGACCGCGGTCGGCTTCACCGGCAAGCCGGTGCTGGAAATGCTGGGCCACGCACGGCAGGAGCGCGACCTGTACCGGATCGTGCTGCGGGGCGAGGGCGACGGCAAACCGCTGCGGATGTTCACCGAGGCGTGCGCCAGGGTCGCCGCCGAGGAGTTCCGGGGCCGATCCGAGCGCAACGACGTCAAACCGCGTATCGACGCCGACCTCTTGGCGCGGGTCTGGGTCGGTGAGCAGGTGTCGGTGCTCCAGTGGTGGGTCGAGCACGAGGCGCCGCCGATGCCGGCCGAGGAGGTGGTGCGCATGCTGCTCGACCTCGCCCTGCGCGGCCGTTACTGGGCCACGGGGTTCGACCGGCCGTCCTGACCCGGGCTCGGCCGCCGTCCCCCTCGACCCTCGACCCTCACCCCTCGCCGCCGAGGGCGCGGGCGTCGCGCTCCGGACGGATCGCGGCCATCGCCACCGTGCCACACACGGCCATCACGGCCGCGGACAACAGGAAGGCGATCGAGTATCCCGTGGCCTCGGAGGCCGCGCCGTCCACGAGGCGCCCGGTGAGGTAGGGCACGAACATGCCGGGCAGCGTGCCGGTCGCCGCCACCACCCCGAAGACCGCGCCACGCCGGGCCGCGGGTACGACGGCAGCCGTGGTGACGTAGTGCAGGGGAAGCGCGACCGCGTGACAGGCGAAGGCCACGGCCACCAGCACCAGTTGCAGCGGACGCTGGTCGGTGAAGGACAGCAGGGCCAGCGCCGCGCCGGAGACCAGGACCGCCAGGCCCTGGGCGAAACCGTCGACGGCCCGGCCCGAGGAGCCCCGCCGCCTGCGCCGGTCGACGAACGCCGGGACGGTCAGCAGCAGGACCAGGCTGAGCACGGAGACGGCGCTGATGGTGACCGACGCCCCCGTCGCGGGCATGTCGAGTTGCGTCTGCAGTTAGACCGGTAGCCAGGCGCTGGACATCGCGAGCGCCCAGTGCGAACCGAAGGCGCTGAGGACGCCCCCCACCACGGTGCCGCTGAGCAGCAGCCGGGACAGCGGAGGGGACGACACGACCCCGGGAGGCCGGGCACCGTCGCGCACCTCGGCCTTCCGGGCGGCGGGCGGGGCCTCGTCCGCCTCGACTGCCACCTCCACCGGACCCGCCGCACTACCGTATGGACCGTCCTTGCCGACCGCGTACCAGACGAGGCACCAGGTGGCGCTGGTGATCGCCAGGGCGATGAAGGCCGAGCGCCAGCCTAGGTTCACGATGAGCCAGGTCAGCACCGGCGCCGACACGGCGGTACCCAGGGCCGCGCCGCCGATCTGCAGAGCCGAGGGCATTCCGCGCCGGCCCGGGGGGAACCAGGCGTACAGGGCATGCATGGACATGGACGCGGCAGGCCCCTCCGCGGCTCCCAGCAGCAGCCGCGCCGCGATGAGGGCGGGTACGGACGCCGCCAGGGCCGGCAGCTGCGCGACGGCCCACAGGGCGGCCATGACCAGCAGCAGGGTGCGCGTCGACCACCGGGACGACAGGAGCCCGACGACCAGGCCGGAGACGCTGAACAGCGTGTAGAAGGCGCTTGAGACGAGTCCGTAGGTGCTCTTGTCGATGGCGAGTTCGTCCATCAACGGCACGGCCGCGAGACCGAGTACGGACTTGTCCGCGTAGTTGATCATCATGAAAACGACGACCATCACGAGGATCAGCCAGGCGCGGCGCCGGTCGTACGACGGTTGCGCCGGAGTCTGCGGGGCCCGGGGACGTCGGGAAAGGAGGGGGCGAACGAGCACAGCGGCTCCAGATTCGTTACTGAACTACCTGTCCATTAACCTTC
>NZ_BAABCQ010000075.1:0-35845 GCF_039539045.1 Streptomyces marokkonensis | reverse complement strand
AACCTTAGCGCCTGTGATGACAGGTACGACGGACGGGCAGGCATGACGGGGACGATTACGGCCGCTTTCGCGGACCTGCCGCTGGACCAGGTACGCACCCTGCTGGCCGTGGTGGACGAGGGCACGTTCGACGCGGCCGCCGCCGCGCTGCACGTGACGCCGTCCGCGGTCAGCCAGCGGGTGAAAGCACTGGAGCAGCGGACCGGGCGGGTGCTGTTGCTGCGCACCAAGCCGGTGCGGCCGACGGATTCCGGCGGGGTGCTCGTGCGCCTGGCCCGCCAGGTGGCCCGGCTGGAGCGGGACGCGTACGCGGAACTGGGGCTGAGCGGCGGGGCCGGGGAGCCCACCCGGGTCTCGGTCGCCGTCAACGCCGACTCGCTCGCCACCTGGTTCCTCGGCGCCCTCACTCGGGTGCCCGGGGAGCCGAGGCTCTGTTTCGAGTTGCGTCGTGAGGACGAGGACCACACGGCGACCCTGCTGCGGGAGGGTGTGGTGATGGCCGCGGTGACCTCGTCGCCCGACCCCGTCCCCGGCTGCGCCGTCCGGTATCTGGGCCGGATGCGGTATCTCCCCTGCGCCGCCCCCGGGTTCGCCGCGCGGCATCTGTACGGGCCGCTGCGGGAGGTGCTCGCCGAGGCGCCGGTGGTGTTCTTCGACCGGCGGGACGACTTCCAGGACGGCTTCGCACGGCGGCTCGGTCACGGCGGCGCGAGTCTCGCCCGGCACTATGTGCCGACCTCTGAGGGCTTCGTCGAGGCCGTGGCCGCCGGTCTGGGCTGGGGCATGGTGCCCGAGCCGCAGGCAGAACCCCTGCTGAGCACCGGCCGGCTCGTCGACTTCGCCCCGGATCTGGCGGTGGACGTCCCGCTGTACTGGCAGCAGTGGAAACTCGACTCCCCGGCGCTGGCGACGGTGGCCGACGCGGTGGTGGCGGCGGCCCGGGCGGCGCTGCTGAGGTAGGCGCGGCGGACGGCCCGAGGCGTCGCGCCGGTTTCACCCCGCTGTCGACAGGTCACCCGGAACGGAGCAAGGCATCCACGAGGGCGCGAACGATACCGATCGCAGGTGACTTTGAATGGACAACTGGCGAGAGCACGCCGCGTGCCGCACGGAGGACCCCGACCTGTTCTTCCCGATCGGCACCACCGGTCCGGCCGCTTTGCAGACCGAGCAGGCGAAGGCGGTCTGCCAGCGCTGTCCGGTTCAGGAGCGGTGTCTGCGGTGGGCGCTCGACACGGGGCAGACCCTCGGTGTCTGGGGCGGGACCAGCGAGCTGGAACGCCGGGCGCTGGGGCGCCGCGAGGCCGTGCGCCGGAGGTCCGGCTGACCGGGTCCGGCGCGGCGCCGGACAGGGCTCGCGACAACACCGTTCCGGCCGACCGTGGAAAGGACCCCGGCCATGAGTGTCCGTGTGCACCGCGTCTACGACCCGCCCGGACCGGACGACGGCGTGCGGGTCCTGGTGGACCGGCTGTGGCCGCGGGGTGTGGCGAAGGACGCCGCGCACGTGGACGAGTGGCCCAAGGGCCTCACTCCGTCGACCGAGCTCCGCCGCTGGTACCACGCGGACGAGGGCTCCTACGAGGCGTTCGCCGAGCGGTACGAGGCCGAGCTGGCCGCCCCGGAGGCGGTTGAGCTCCTCGACCACGTACGGGAGCTGGCGCGCGAGGGGGACGTGACGCTGCTGACCGCGTCCAAGTCGCCCGAGGAGAGCCACGCCGCCGTGCTGCTCCGTCTCCTCGACGGAGCCTGAGTTCGCGACGCGCGGGCCCGACGGCAGCCTGACCTTGTGCACGGCGTGAACTCGGTGAGGGCCCGGGCCCGGTGAGAGCCCGGGCCCGGTGAGGCGTGAGGAGACGGAGCGGAGCGGACTGTGCCGTCAGGCGGTCTGGCGTGCCGCGGCACGGCCCGCGGCCCGCCCGGAGAACAGGCAACCGCCGAGGAAGGTGCCTTCCAGCGCGTTGTAGCCGTGCACCCCGCCGCCGCCGAAGCCGGCCACCTCACCCGCCGCGTACAGGCCCTCGACGGGTGTGCCGTCGGCGCCCAGGGCGCGGGAGTCCAGGTCGGTCTGGATGCCGCCGAGGGTCTTGCGGGTGAGGACGTGCAGTTTGACGCCGATCAGCGGGCCCGCCGCCGGGTCGAGGAGGCGGTGCGGCGTGGCGACCCGGCCGAGGCGGTCGCCGATGTAGCGGCGGGCGTTGCGGATGCCCTGGACCTGGGCGTCCTTGGCGTACGGGTTGGCCATCTGGAGGTCGCGGGCCTCTATCTGGTGCCGGATTGCGGCGGCGTCGAGGAGCGGCTTGTCGGTCAGCCGGTTCATTCCGTCGACGAGCTGTTCCAGGTTCGGCGCGGTCACGAAGTCGGCGCCGTTGCGCAAAAAGTCGTCCACGGGACCCGGCGCGCCCTTGCCGAGGACGCGTTCGCGCAGGAATCCGGCGCGGTCCTTGGCGGTGATGTCGGGGTTCTGCTCGGAGCCGGAGAGCGCGAACTCCTTCTCGATGATCTTCTGGGTGAGGATGAACCAGGAGTGGTCGTGGCCGGCGAGGTCATCGGCCGTGCGCAGGTGCCGGAGGGTGCCGAGGGTGTCGTAGCCGGGCAGGCACGGCTCGGGCAGGCGGCGGCCGAGGGCGTCGAACCACATGGAGGACGGTCCGGGCAGGATGCGGATGCCGTGGCCGGGCCAGATCGGGTCCCAGTTGCGGATGCCCTCGGTGTAGTGCCACATCCGGTCGCGGTTGACCAGGCGTGCGCCCGCCTCGGCGCTGATGCCGAGCATCCGCCCGTCGACGTAGGCGGGGACGCCGGTGACCATCTCGGCGGGCGGGGTGCCGAGGCGCTCGGGCCAGTGACGGCGGACGACGTCGTGGTCGGCGCCGATGCCGCCGGAGGTGACGATCACGGCCCGGGCGGTGAGTTCGAACTCGCCGATGGCGTCACGGTTGGAGGCGACCCCGCGGGGTGAGTGGTCCTCGGCCAGTACCGTGCCACGCACGCCGCGCGCGGCGCCGTCCACGACGGTCAGGTGGTCGACGCGGTGACGGTGGTGGAAGGTGAGCAGCCCGTCGCGCACGGCCTGCCTGGCGTAGCGCACGAACGGCTCGACGACGCCCGTGCCGGTGCCCCAGGCGATGTGGAAGCGGGGCACGGAGTTGCCGTGTCCGCCGGCTCGGAGGTCGCCGCGCTCGGCCCAGCCGACGGTGGGCAGGAAGGTGATGCCGTGCCCGGCGAGCCAGGACCGCTTCTCCCCCGCCGCCCACTCGACGTACGCCCGGGCCCAGCGCACCGCCCAGGAATCCTCGTCCTCGGTCCGGTCGAAGCCCGCGCTGCCCTGCCAGTCGTTCCAGGCCAGGTCGAAGGAGTCCTTGACACCGAGGCGCCGCTGCTGAGGGGAGTCGACGAGGAAGAGGCCGCCGAAGGACCAGAAGGCCTGCCCGCCGAGGTTGGCCGCGTTCTCCTGGTCGACGAGGGCCACCCTCCTGCCCCGGCTGGTCAGTTCGTGGGCCGCGACCAGGCCCGCCAGGCCCGCTCCGACCACGATGACGTCGGCATCCATGGCGACCGTCCCTTCCTGTTCCGTGTCATTGGGGGTTCAAAAAGTCCTGGTGGTTCAATCCGGGTGGTTCAAAAGGCCCAGGGGTTCGAGGTTCAAGGAGTGCCGCCGCTCACCGCGCTGCTCTCGGTGAGCAGCGCGGTGAGCAGCCGGCCCAGCCAGGCACGGGCGTGCTCGACGTCCCGGTCCAGGAGCAGCTGGGTGGTGACTCCGTCGTACGCGGCGACCACGGCGTGCGCGGCGCCGTCGGTGTCTCCCAGCACGGCGGGCAGGGTGGTGTGCCCGCGCGCCCGGGCGAGGCGGTCGGCGATCGCGCGTCGCAGGCGTGACCGGTGCTCCAGCAGGGCCCGTGCCACGACCGGATCGCGGGCGGCGTGCACCAGGAAGTCCGTCTTCACCAGGAGCCACTCCCGATCCAGGAGCAGCACCTCGGTGACGCGGTCCACGGCGGCGGGCACGTCCAGGTCCGGCCCGTCCAGCGCCAGGGCGACGGACACCTGCTCCGCGATCAGGTCGGCCCGCTCACGGTAGAGCGCGAAGAACAGCTCGTCGAGGCTGTCGAAGTTCGAGTAGAAGGCGCCCCGGCTGTAACCGGCCGCCTCACAGACCTCCTCGATCGACACCCGGCCGAAACCCTTGGCGGCGAACACCGCGAACGCCGCGCCCAGGAGGTTCGCGCGGGTCCGCACGCGCCGCCGGGTGACGCGGCCGGCCGTCTCCTTCACCGCCATGTCCGGCCCTCCCTCTTCTCTCGATACGGAAATGTATCGGATACGGCGCTGCATCCGACAGGTCTCGTGCCGGGGACCACTCACCCCCTCGGCAATAGAACGTGCATTCGAACAAGGGTTACGCTGGAGCCATGACCACGCATCTCCAGGGCTCGCTCTTCGACCAGGCCGACGAGGTCCGGCTCGGTCCGCTCGACGGCCTGCGCCGCACCCGCCTCGGCTCCGGTGCCTGGATCGACGTGCTCCCCGGGTGGCTGAGCGGCGCCGACGTGCTGTTCGAGAGGCTGGCCGCCGAGGTCCCATGGCGCGCGGAGCGGCGCGCCATGTACGACCAGGTGGTCGACGTGCCCCGGCTGCTCTCCTTCTACGGCGTCGACGACACCCTGCCGCACCCGCTGCTGGCCGAAGCCCGCGACGCGCTCTCCGCGCACTACGCCGAGGAGCTGGGCGAGCCCTTCACCACCGCCGGGCTGTGCCACTACCGCGACGGCCGGGACAGCGTCGCCTGGCACGGCGACCGGATCGGACGGGGCGCGCGCCAGAACACGATGGTCGCCATCCTGTCGGTCGGGGCGCCCAGGGACCTGCTGCTGCGGCCGTCGGGCGGAGGCGGCGACACGGTGCGCCGTCCGCTGGGCCACGGCGACCTGATCGTGATGGGCGGCTCCTGCCAGCGCACCTGGGAGCACTGCGTCCCCAAGAGCACCCGCGCCGCCGGGCCCCGCATCAGCGTCCAGTTCCGCCCGCACGGCGTGCGCTGAGCCGCCGCACTCGGTGGCCGGCCCGCGGGTACCGGAAGTCTGTCCTCCCCCGGCCCGCTGCCCCACACTGGGCGCACCTCGGGCGGGAGGGCCGATGAGCGCGGACGCAGGGCGGGGCGCGGGCACGGGGCAAGGGGCGGACACCGGCCGACGCGGCGAACTGGACGCGCTGCGCGCTCTCGTCGTGCTGGGTCTGGTCTTCTTCCACACCGCCCTCGTCTTCTCACCGGACGACGACTTCTACGTCAAGAACGCGCAGACCACGGACGCCGTCACCGTCGTCGCCGGGTTCGGTGTGGTGTGGGCCATGCCCATGCTGTTTCTCGTCGCCGGCCTCGGCGCCCGGCACTCGATCCGCCGCCGGGGGCCCGCCGGGTTCGCCCGGGAACGCCTGCTGCGCCTCGGCGTCCCCCTCGTCTTCGCGACGGTCGTCCTGTGCCCCCTCCCCCAGTGGCTGCGGCTGCGCGCCGCCGACCCTGGCTACGACGAGTCGTACTGGCGGTTCTGGCCGCGCTTCCTGACCGTCCGTCCGGATTTCGCCGACTTCCCCTTCGTCGTGGAGGGCGACCATTTCGAGACCGGGCATCTGTGGTTCGTCGTCCTGCTGCTCGCCTTCTGCCTGCTGCTCGCCCCGGTGGCGTCCCGGCTGACGGCCGGCGCCGGACGCGTGGCCCCCGCTCTGCGCCGTCACCCGGCCCTGCTGCTGCTCCCCGCGCTGCCGCTCGCCGCCGTCAACGCCCTGCTGGGCATGGAGGAGGACTACGCGGGCTGGAACCGCTGGGCCTATCTGCTGTTCTTCCTGTGCGGTCTCGCCCTCGCCGACGACGGGCGGATCCGGGAGGTGACGCGCCGCGCGGCGGTACCGGTGGGCCTGCTCGGGCTGGTGCTCTTCGCCGGGTCCGCGCCCGGCTTCGTCGTCGGCGACGACCCGTTCGGGGCATGGACCCCCCTCGCCCTGTTCACCCGGGCGGTGTTCGGGGCGGCCGGCTGGTGCTGGGTGGTCTCGATCCTCGGTCTGCTGGACCGGCCCCGGAACCGGACGGCACGCACGCGGCCCGGCACGGGCGGCCGGGCCGCGCGACGGGATGCGGCACTGCGATATCTGGCGGCGGCCGCGCTGCCCCTGTACGTGCTGCACCAGCCGGTGGTGGTCGCCTTCGCGTACGGCGTGGTCGGCTGGTCCGCGCCGATGGCGGTCGAGTACGCGGTGATCGTGGCGGCCTCGCTGGGAGTGATCCTCGCCGGGTACGAGTTCGGGGTGCGCAGGACGCCGGTGACACGGTTCCTGTTCGGAATGCGGCCGGCCGCCGCACGGCCCCGATCCGTCCGGGGGCCGCTGGAGCCGGACCCGGCGCCGCCGCCGGACCCGCCGCTGCCGCCGCCTCCCTGACGGCATCGGGCACTTCGGCGAGAAGGGCCCCTCGGGCGACAGGCTCGGGAACGGCCGTTCTAGAGTCGGGGCATGGCCTTGCAGATCAGTGCCACCAATCCGGAGCACCCCGCGCTCCTGCTCGAACTGCCGTGGCAGACGCCGCTGGAGGAGTGGCCCGAGGAGTACCTCGTGCCGCTGCCGCGCGGCATCTCCCGCCACGTCGTCCGCTACGCCCGCGCCGGGGACGAGGTGATCGCCGTCAAGGAGCTGGCCGAACGGCCCGCGCTGCGCGAGTACCAGCTGCTGCGCGACCTCGACCGCCTCGCCATCCCCGCGGTGGACGCGCTCGCCGTGGTCACCGGCCGCGTCGGCACCGCCGGTGACCCGCTGGAACCGGTGCTCGTCACCCGGCACCTCGGCGGCTCGCTGCCGTACCGGTCGATGTTCGAGACGACGCTGCGGCCGGCGACCATGCACCGCCTGATGGACGCCCTGGCCGTGCTGCTGGTCCGGCTGCACCTGGCCGGCTTCGCGTGGGGCGACTGCTCACTGTCCAACACGCTCTTCCGGCGCGACGCGGGCGCCTACGCCGCGTACCTGGTGGACGCCGAGACCGGCGACCTGCACCCGCGGCTGAGCGTCGGGCAGCGCGACTACGACCTCGACCTCGCACGGGTGAACATCAGCGGCGAACTACTCGACCTGGAGGCGTCGGGGGCGTTGCACCCCTCCGTCGACCCGATCGACTTCGGTACCGAGATCTGTGCCCGCTACCGAAGTCTGTGGGAGGAGCTGACTCGCACCTCGGTCTATCCGGCGGGCAAGTACCACTACATCGAGCGCCGGATCCGGCGACTCAACGACCTCGGCTTCGACGTGGCCGAGATGCAGATCGAGCACGCCTCCAACGGCGACACGGTCACCTTCGTGCCCAAGGTCGTCGACGCCGGCCACCACCAGCGCCAGCTACTGCGCCTGACCGGCCTGGACGCCGAGGAGAACCAGGCCCGGCGGCTGCTGAACGACCTGGAGAGCTGGATGGCCACCCAGGACGACTACGCCCCGGGCGACCCTCTCGGCGCCCGCCCGGAGGTCCTCGCCCACCGCTGGGTGCGCGAGGTCTTCCGGCCCACCGTGCGCGCCGTACCGGTGGAGCTGCGCGGTGCCATGGACCCGGCCGAGATCTACCACGAGTTGCTGGAGCACCGCTGGTACCTGTCCGAGCGGGCCCAGCACGACATCGGCCTGGACACGGCCGTGGCGGACTACATCACGAACATCCTGCCCAAGGCCCGGGAGACCCTGCAGCCGACGGCCGACTGAGTCCCCTGGCTGCCCGGGCGTGGCGCCCGCACACGTGACACGCGCGAGCGCCACGTATGCGGGCCTCACACGCGCGGGATCACGTGTGCGGGATCACCGCCACCGGGCAGTCCGCGTGGTGCAGCACGCCGTGCGCCACCGAGCCGATCCGGGCGCCGACCGCCGTACGGCGGGACCGGCGGCCGACCACCATCAGCTGGGCCTCGGCGGCCACCGACAGCAGCACCTGCCCCGCGCTGCCCATCTCCACGTGCTCGATCACCGGGACGTCGGGAAAGCGCTCGCGCCACGGCCCGAGCGCCTCGCCGAGCGCCTTCCTCTCGTACGACTCCAGGCCCCCGGCCTCGTCGGCGAGCCGCATCGCCCCCGGGCTGTAGGTGAACACCGTCGGCAGGGCCCAGGCCCGGACGGCCCGGACAGTGGCACCGCGCGCGGCGGCCGCCTCGAAGGCGAACCCGATCACGTCGGCGCTGTCCTCCGGCTCCCCCTGCTGCCCCACGACGACCTCACGGCCGGCGGCCTCGGTCGCGGTCTCCTCCCCGGCCCGTACGAGGACGACGGGTCGCGGCGCTTCCGCGATCACCTGCTGGCCGACCGAGCCGAGCAGGAAGCCGACGACCGCCCCGTGGCCGCGCGAGCCGAGCACCAGCGTCCCGGAGTCGCCCGCGGCGGCGAGCAGCGCGGCGACGGGGTCGCCCTCTCGGACCTCGGCGGACACCGTGAGGTCCGGGTACCGCTCGGTGACGGCCCCCACCGACTCGGCGACCGCGTCCCGGACCCAGCGCTCCTGCGCGTCCCGGCCCTCCGTGCCGACGGCGTCCTGTGGCTGGAACCGCCAGGCGTGCACGACGTGCAGCGGTGTCCCTCGCCGGACCGCCTCCCTCGCGGCCCAGGCCAGTGCGGCCAGGCTCTCCTCCGAACCGTCGACCCCTGCCGTGATCGGGCGCGTCATGCGGTTCTCTCCCTGTGTCGCGGTCACGTCCATGAAGTCCAGTCTTCCCTACCCTGTCCCCATGACTTTGCAGTGGGAGCAGTTGAACGTCGACACGACGAATCCCGTCGTGCTCGGACGCTGGTGGGCCGAGGCTCTCGGTTGGGTCGTGGTGAACGACGCCCCCGAGGAGTACGAGATCCGTCCGGACCGGGACCGGCTGCCGGGACTGCTCTTCGCCCCGGTGCCGGAGAGCAAGGCGGGCAAGAACCGGCTGCACCTGGACTTCCGGCCCGACGACCAGGAAGCCGAGGTGGCCCGCCTGCTGAAGCTGGGCGCGCGCCGTGTCGACGTCGGCCAGGGCGAACAGCCCTGGGTGGTTCTGGCAGACCCCGAGGGCAACGAGTTCTGCGTACTGGGCGCCCGTGGCGGTCCTGCGACCGGCTGAGCCGTGCACGGTCACTCGGTCCGGACTGCTCGTTCCGGACTGCTCGGGTCGGACCACTCGGGCCGGACCACTCCGCCGGCCGGTGGCCACGGCGCCCGCTCGGTCCGGCGCGCTGGTTCACGCTTTCGCTGTCGGACACGTCGGCGCGCCCGCGGAGGAACTGCGGCACGTCGAGTCGGCCCTGGACCTGTGGCCGGCCGTCGACGCCGCCGCCGCACTACCCGGGGTTCCCGACTCCGTGACGCTGACGCTGCGGGCCTCGGCGGCCGCGGCGCACGCCGGGGAGCTGCACCGCGCGGTCTCCCTCACCCGGGCCGCGCTGGCCGGCCTCGGCCACGACGCGGACCTGGAGCTCGCCGCGCGCGTCCGCTACACGCTCGCCGGGAACCTGCTGAGCGTAGACAACCTGTCGTCCGCGTTCGCGCACAGCAGCGAGGCGCTCGGCCTGATCCCCGCCGAGCCGCCGTCGTCGACGTGGGTGTGGGCGGCGGCCACCCATGTGATGGCGGCCCGTCAGGTCGGGGAGAACGAGACGGCACTGCGGGTGGCCCGCCGGGCCCTGCGCGTCGCGGAGGACCTGGGCGTCACCGACGCCCGCGCCGACCTCCTGATCTCCCTGGCCGGTCTCGAGGGCGGCAACCGGAGCACTCCGAAGGGCCGGGAGCGGCTGCTGGAGGCACGGGAGCTGGCGCGGCGATCGGGGAACGCGCCGGTGGAGATGCGCGCGCTGTTCAATCTCGCCATCGGCTGCTTCGAGTCCGGCGACCTGGAGGAGTGCCTGCCGTGGGCGGCGGAGGGGTTGGACCGGGCCCGCCGCTCGGGGCTGCTGTCCTCGCCGTATCCGCGGGAGATGCGGTATCTGCGGCTGCTGGTGCAGTACACGCTGGGCCACTGGGACGACTGCGTGCGCGGGGCCGCGGACAGCGTCGGGGTGCTGCCCGCCGCGGGCGGTCACGCCGTCGGGCCCGCTCTGTACGTCGCGTTGGCCCGCGGTGAGGCCGGGACCGCGGAACGCGCCCGCGCGATGCTGGAGGGGCCGTTCGACTGAATGGGCACGATGGTCGCGGGCGTCGTGCTGACCGACGCCGCAGCGCTGCGCGGGGACGCCGAGGACGCCGTGCGGTGGGCGCGGTCCACCGTCGAGGCGCTCACCGACGACGCGGGCACGCGGCCCTCCGTGACGGTCAGGCTGGTCGCCCTCGCGCTGTCCGCGGTCGCCGACCGCGTCGTCGAACTGCGCGGGTCGGGCGACGAGTCGGAGGTCCGTCGCTGGAACAGGACGGCGGCGGACCTGGTGGAGCAGGCCAGGGCGGCCGCCGGACATGCGGAGGACGGCACACCGCAGGGCCCGGAGGGTCGGGCGTGGCTGACGCGCGCGGAGGCGGAGCTGGTCCGGATCGCCGGGGCCGGCCCGGACCCGGCGTCCTGGGAGAAGGTGGTGGCGGGGTTCGCGTACGGCGACGCCTACGAAGGCGCGCGGTGCCGGCTGCGGCTGGCGGAGGCCCTGCTGGCGGCCGACCGCCGCGAGGAGGCGGCGGCCGAGGCGGACACCGTACGCCGGGAGGCGGACCGGCTCGGCGCGACGCTGCTGCGCGAGCGGCTGAACGGCCTGGTCCGCCGCGGCCGGCTGACGGACGCGACGCCCACCCGTGGCCGTGGGGCACAGCTCACCGCACGCGAGCAGGACGTGCTACGGCTCCTCGCCCTGGGACGCAGCAATCGCCGCATCGGGGAGGAGCTGTTCATCAGCGCCAAGACGGCGAGCGTCCACGTCTCCAACATCCTCGCCAAGCTGCCGGCGGCCAGCCGCACGGAGGCGGTGGCCGTCGCCTACCGGCAGGGCCTGATCTCTCCGGAGCGAACGGCCTCGGGCTGAGCCCGGTGCGCGGGCCGTACACCGGGAACCGCCACCGCCCGTCGGACGTTGACCCGACACCACACCGACACGGACACTCCCGTCGAACACGCACCACGGCCGGAAACGTGGACGAGGACACAGGGCGGCACGATGAGCGAGTTGGTCCCTGGGGGCAATGTCCCCCTGCCCGGCGGCCCCGTGAGCGTGCGGGTGCCCGGTGGCTTCGACGTGACGGCGCTCATCACCGATGACGGTGGCAAGGTGGCCGGTGACGGCGACTTCGTCTTCTACAACCAGCCGGAGGCACCCGGCGCCCGGTTGCGGGGCGACACGCTCACCGTCGAGCCGGCGCGACTGCGCCCCGGAGCCACCCGCGTGACGGTGGCGGTGAGCCCCTCGGACCCCGGGACCGCCCTGAGCGCACTCCCCTCCCCCACGCTCCGTGTCACCGACGCGGGCGGGCACGCCTTGACCCGGTTCACCCCGTCGCGCCCCCGGCAGGAGACCGTACTGCTGCTCGCGGAGTTCTACCGGCGCGGCGAGGGATGGAAGTTGCGTGCCCTGGGACAGGGGTACGCCGACGGACTCGCCGGTCTCGCCCGCGACTTCGGGGTGGAGGTCGTCGACGACGCGCCCTCGCCCGGCGCCCCGTCGCCCGACGACCGGGCCGCGTCCCCTGCCGTCTCCGCATCCCCCGCCGACCCCGACGACTTCCTCACTTTGGTCAACTCCGCCCGGGCTGCCGCCGGTTCCCGTCCCGTCTCCACCGACCCGCGCCTGGTATCGGCGGCCCGTGCCCACGCCGCCGCCATGGCCGCCGCGGGCACGCTGAGCGTCGAGACCCGGGACGGTGTCTCGGTCCACCAGCGCGTCGTCCTGGCCGGGTACACCTATCTCACCGTCGGCGAGCACCTGGTCTCCGGCCCGCGCACGCCCACCGAGTTCGTCGCGTACTGCCTGCGCACCGAGCGGACCCGGCGCACACTGCACGAGGCGGCCTTCACGCACGCCGGGTGGGCATCCGTCACCGGCGGACCCTCGGGCGACACGTACTGGACGGTGCTGTGGGCCGTGCCGCTCACCCCGGACGGCCTGGCCCGCACGACGGCCGAGGTCGTCGACCTCACCAACCGGGAGCGGATCGGGGCCGGTCTGCCCGCGCTGACCGTCGACGCCAGACTGACCCGGGCCGCGCAGGCGCACAGCGCGGACATGGTGGCCCGCGACTTCTACTCCCACACCGATCCCGACGGCGGCAAGCCCTGGGACCGGGCGGCCGCCGCGGGGGCCACGCGGCGCACGGTCGGGGAGAACATAGCCTGCGGCCAGCGTTCCCCCGCCGACGTGGTGGAGGGCTGGATGAACAGCCCAGGGCACCGCGCCAACATCCTCAAGGCGGACTTCACCCACATCGGGATAGGCCTCGCCGGCGGCGGCCGGTCGGGAACGTACTGGACCCAGGTTTTCGGCGGCTGAACACGACCACCGGCACGCGATCTTGGCGGAACGGGAGGCTCCGGGCGAGGATGCCCGTATGAAGGGTGACCTGTTTTCCAGCGAGCACATGGTGCAGCCCGCCACCGCGCCGGGCATGACCGTCGAGAACTCCAAGTGCATCCGTTACACGGTGAACGGCGACATGCTCGCCCGGCAGGGCGCGATGGTCGCCTACCGCGGCGATCTCCAGTTCGAACGCAAGGGCCAGGGCGTGGGCGGCATGCTCAAGCGCGCGGTCACCGGGGAGGGCCTGCCCCTGATGGCGGTGCGCGGGCAGGGCGAGGCCTGGTTCGCGCACGAGGCGCAGAACTGCTTCGTCCTGGAGGTGGAGCCCGGCGACGAGTTCACGGTCAACGGCCGTAACGTCCTGTGCTTCGACTCCTCGTTGTCGTACCGCATCGCCACCGTGAAGGGCGCGGGCATCACCGGCGGCGGGTTGTTCAACAGCGTCTTCACCGGCCATGGCAGGCTGGGACTGGTGTGCGAGGGCAGCCCGCTGGTCATCCCGGTATCGCCCCAGTACCCGGTGTACGTCGACACCGACGCGATCGTCGGCTGGTCGGCGGGGCTGTCGACCTCCCTGCACCGTTCGCAGTCCATGGGGTCGATGCTGCGCGGCGGTTCGGGGGAGGCCGTGCAGTTGCTGCTCCAGGGGCAGGGCTACGTCGTCGTACGGCCCAGTGAGGTGACACCGCAGAAGGCGCAGCACTGAGGCGACAATCCGGCACGCGGACGGCCACCGTCCTCGAATCCGTGTTGACCTCGGGCGCGGCACGCGAAAGGGTGCGAAGCGGCGTGGATCACCACCCACGTCGGAAGGATGACTGCCTTGATCGGGATCACGGAGATCGAAGCCGCGGCCGAGCGGATCACCGGACATGTCGTACGCACCCCGACCGTGCCCAGTCCCGGATTGTCCGCCCTGCTCGGGGTCCCGGTCACCGCGAAGCTGGAACTGCTCCAGCGCACCGGTTCCTTCAAGGCGCGCGGCGCGACGGCGAAGCTGCTGTCGCTGACCGAGGCCGAGCGGGCCGCCGGTATCGTCGCGGTCAGCGGCGGCAATCACGGTATCGCCGTGGCCGTCATGGCCGCCGCCCTCGACGTGAAGGCCACGGTGGTCATGCCGCGTACGGCACCCGCCCGCTCCGTGGAGACCGCCCAGGAGGCGGGCGCGCTGGTGCGGCTCACAGACGGCATGGACAACGCCTTCGCGCTGGTGACCCGGCTGCGGGAGGAAGGGCTGACTCTCGTCCACCCCTTCGACGACCCCGTGGTGGTCGCGGGGCAGGGCACCGTCGGCCTGGAGTTCGCCGAGGACGCCGGGGAGCTCACCGACGTGGTCGTGAGCGTCGGCGGCGGCGGGCTGATCGCGGGCGTGGCCGCGGCGCTGCGGGACCTGCGGCCGCACGTGCGCATCTGGGGCGTGGAGACCGAGGGCGCCGAGGCGATGTCGCGGGCACTGACGGCGGGCGGGCCACTGACCGTGCCCCTGACCTCGGTCGTCACCACGCTCAGCGCCCCGTCCGTCTCCCAGCTGACGTACGACCATGTGTCGGAGCTGGTGGGCGAGGTACTCGTGGTGCCGGACCGGGAGGCCGTGGAGGGTTCACTGGCTCTCGCCGAGCACGGCAAGGTGTGGACCGAACCGGCCGCCGGATGCCTGCTGCCCGCGGCCCGGCACGTGGTGGAGCGGGTGGGTGACGGCGTCCGGATCGGTCTGGTGGTGTGCGGAGGCAATGCCACGACCGCGGACATGACGGCCTGGGCGGACCGGTTCGGACTGCGCTGACGCCGCCTTGCGACACACGGTCCTGTTCACTCCGTTTTCGGCCCGCCCGGACGGGGACTCGTCCGTTATGGTGCAAATCGGATACACGATGATGACCGAGCAGGCCGGCCCTCGCGAGCTCGTCGGCCATGTGGTGCGAGCCGAGGAGGTGGGGTTCGACTTCTCGGTGACCTCGGACCACTACTTCCCGTGGCTGCGCTCGCAGGGCCACTCCCCGTACGCGTGGAGCGTGCTGGGCGCCGCCGCGCAGGCGACCTCCCGCATCCCGCTGATGACGTACGTGACGTGTCCGACGTTCCGCTACCACCCGGCGGTGGTGGCGCAGAAGGCGGCGACGCTGCAGTTGCTGTCCGAGGGCAGGTTCCGGCTGGGGCTCGGCTCGGGCGAGAACCTCAACGAGCACGTGGTCGGCGGCGGCTGGCCCACAGTGGACGTGCGGCACGAGATGCTCCAGGAGGCCGTGGAGATCATCCGGGCACTGTTCGAGGGCGGCCATGTGAACCACCGCGGCGCCCACTTCGACGTGGAGTCGGCCCGGTTGTGGGACCGGCCGGACAGCGCGCCGCCCATCGGGATCGCCGTCTCCGGGCAACGTTCCTGCGCACTCGCGGGCAAGCACGCCGACCTGGTGATCGCCACCGAGCCCAAGCCGGGGCTGCTCGAGGCCTTCGACCGGCACGGCGGCGAGGGCAAACCGCGTGTCGGTCAGCTGCCGGTCTCCTACGATCCCGACCGGAACACGGCGATCCAGCGCGCCCATGACCAGTTCCGCTGGTTCGGCAGCGGATGGAAGGTCAATTCCGAACTGCCGCACCCGGATTCCTTCGATGCGGCCACCCGGTTCGTGACACCCGACGACGTCGCCGAGTCGATTCCCTGCGGCGACGACCCGGACGTCTTCGTGGATGCCGTACGCCCGTACGCGGAGGCCGGGTTCACCGAGGTCGCCCTGGTGCAGATCGGTGGCGAGTCGCAACCGGCCTTCCTGGACTGGTCGGAGAAGACCCTGCTGCCCGCGCTGCGCGAGGCACTGGGCGGGTCCTGAACCCCGGGCTCAAAACCCGGGCACGGGCGAATCACCCGTCTGCGTGAACATCTTGCGGACGGGCGGGGTACACGAGGGCTCTACGTCCGATTCCCGGGAGGCCCTGTCGTGAACACCGTCGTGCACAAGACCCTGGTGGTGCAGCTCCAGGCGGGTGACGCCGACCGTTTCCCGGTGCTCGCCCACCTCGGCTACGACGCCGCGGATCCGTTCGCGCTCACCGTGGTGTTCAGCCATGACGGCCGCGTACTCGCCCGTTGGACGCTGGACCGGGAGATGGTGCGCGACGGACTCACCCGCCCGGTCGGCGTGGGAGACGTCCGGATGCGCCCCGAGTCGCGGGGCCTGTGGGACGAGCTGCGCATCGAGCTGCTGGGCGACGCCCGGCCCGAAGGGGACCGCCACCACGCCGTGGTGTTCGTGTGGGCGGCGGCCGTGGAGGCCTTCCTGCGCGAGACCCACGCCGTGGTCCGGCCGGGGAAGGAGCAGGTACACGTCGACGACTTCCTCGCGGAGCTCATGGCCGAGGGCTGATCTTCGCGGGACCTGGCCTCAGCGGGACGTGTAACGGTACCGGGTCCACAGCGGGATCCCGAACCAGCACAGCAGGTACCAGAGCACCACGCCGGCGACGAGGTAGGGCACGAAGCCGTCGTCCGTCGCCACGCGGAGGATCAGCAGGAGCGAGGCCGCCATCGTGGCGAGCAGCAGCACCAGGCCGAGCAGGGTCAGCCGGGAGGCCCACCGCACCGCCTGGGGTTTCACGCGCCTTCCGGAGACGATGCGGTGCAGGGACACCGGACCGATCAGCGCCCCGGTCGTCACGGCGCCGAGGACGACCGTCACGAGATAGATCGTCTGGTCCGTGTCCGAGAGATCGTCGTACTTCGGGGTGAACACCACGGTCAGCAGGAAGGCGAACAGGATCTGCACGCCCATCTGCGCGACACGGACCTCCTGGATCAGCTCGGTCCACATCCGGTCCGCCCGCTCCTCCTCGCTCTCGTTGCGCCCCCTGCGCCGGCCCGGGCCGTTGCCGTCCGCCGTGTCCGAGTCCGAGTTGGTCACTGTTCCTCCCGGTTGCCGCGGCCTGTGTCCTCTTCTCTCTTCCCGTCTCTTCCCGCCTTCGCCGTGCTCAGGCGCCGTGCCTCGGCGCGGCGCCCGGTTTGAGTGATCGGGGTGCGGTTACACGGGCCGGGACCGACGCAGGCCCAGGAGGAAGGCGAAGGATGTCCGACACTCAGCTCACCGTGACGCTCAGCGGTGGCGGCATCGACGACGCGCGGGCGATCGTCCGCGCACTGGAGGGTGTCTTCGGCGCACCCGACGGCCTCCCGGCCGACGAGCAGGCGACGGTGCGCACCGCGACCTTCGACTCCCCGGCGACACCGGAGGCGTCCTCGGCACCACGTGAGGCGGGTGCCCCGCTGTCCGCACCGGTGACGGTCACCGTCCAGGGAACGCCGCAGGCCGTCGAGGCGGCGAGCGCGACGCTGTCCCACGCCTTCAGCACGCGGAACGAAGGCGCGGCCTCCGGCGACCAGGAGCGGGAACGGCAGCTGCTCCTGGTGCCGTGAGGCCGGCGAGTAGCGACTACGGGGACAACGACTACGGGGGAGCCGACTACCAGCGGCCCTCGACCTGGTCCTTGATACGCCGGTCGTAGAGGTCGCGGATCGCCGTGAGCGTGGGACCGGACAGCTCGGGCAGCCGGGCGGCGTCCGTGTTGGCGCGGGCCTGTTCGGGCGAACGGGCGCCGGGGATCACGGTGGTCACGCCGGGCTGCTGGATGATCCAGCGCAGCGCCAGCTGGGCCGGGGTGTATCCCTCGGGAGCGAGCGCGGCGAACTCGGCAGCGGCCTCCACACCCGTGGCGAAGTCGACACCGGAGAAGGTCTCGCCCTGGTCGAAGGCCTCGCCGTGCCGGTTGAAGTTCCGGTGGTCGTTCGCCGCGAAGACCGTGTCCCTGGTGTACTTGCCGGACAGCAGGCCGGAGGCCAGCGGCACCCGGGCGATGATGCCGACGCCCGCCTCCCGGGCAGCCGGGAGCACCTCGCGCAGGGGCTTCATCCGGAACGGGTTGAGAATGATCTGGACGCTGGCCACGTTCGGCCGGGCGATCGCGGTCAGGGCCTCCTCACAGGTCTCCACGCTGACACCGTAGGCCGCGATGCGCTCCTCCTCGACCAGAGTGTCCAGGGCGTCGAACACCTCGTCGGTGGAGTAGACGGAGGTCGGCGGGCAGTGCAGCTGGACCAGGTCGACGACGTCGACGCCGAGATTGCGGCGGGAGCGGTCGTTCCACTCCCGGAAGTTTTCGAGGACGTAGTTCCCCGGGATCTGCTCGACCCTGCGGCCCATCTTGGTGGCGACCAGCACGTGCAGGTCGGGCCTGCCGCGCAGGAAGGTGGCGATGGTCTCCTCGCTGCGTCCGTCGCCGTAGACGTCCGCCGTGTCGAAGAAGGTCACCCCCGACTCGGCCGCCGCCTCCAACACCGCGAGTGCTTCCTTGTCGTCGACGTCTCCCCAGTCGGCGCCCAGTTGCCAGGTGCCGAGGCCTACCACCGATGCGTGCTGATCCGACCTGTCGAATGTGCGCTCGTCCATGCCGCCAGTCTGTCATCCGGAGTGACCCCGCACCGCGCCGGGACCGCTCGGTGCCGGCCCGTCGTTCTCTTCGCGGGCGGCCAGGTTCCGTGCCTGTACCGTCCGCGCCACCCTCGGCCCCAGCCAGCGCTTGAGCCGGCGCAGCGCCTCCAGTTGCCCGGCCGCCCGGTCGATCCGGTAGTAGAGACGGGGCGGGACGTACGGCAGCAGGGGCGAGTGGCGCTGGCCGAGCAGGGCGAACATCCGCTCCGGGGGCAGGTGGATGTAGCGGGGCAAATTCTCGTACCACTGTGCGCTGTGGCGGGCCGCGCTCTGCACCGGCAGCAGGGCCGCCCCGCGTTCGCGTTCGTAGTGGGCGAGGGCGTCCGGGAGGGCCGCCCGATCGCGCAGGGCCGCGGACAGGGCCATGGCGTCCTCCAGCGCGAGGGTGGTGCCGGCGCCGATGGAGTAGTGAGTGGTGTGGGCGGCGTCGCCGAGCAGGACGAGGTTGTCCCGGGACCAGGTGCGGTTGGTGAGGGTGCGGAAGGTCTGCCAGGGGGCACGGGCACCGGGCGCGGACCGGCCGGTGAGCGGGTGACCGTCCAGGACGTCGGCGAAGAGCTTCTCCAGCAGGACGAGGCCTTCGGCCTCGTCGGCCCGATCCAGGCCCAGACCGGTCCAGGTCTCGGACGCGCACTCGACGACGCAGGTGCTGCCTTCGGGCCCGTAGCCGTAGCCGTACGCCCAGATCCAGCCGTGGCGTGTCTCGACGAAGGCGAAGGTGAAGGCGTCGAGGACCTTGGTGGTGCCGAGCCAGACGTAGTGGTTGCGTCCGGCGCGGACGTCGGTCCCGAAGTGACCGGCGTGACGGGTGCGCAGGGCACTGCCCGCCCCGTCGGCCGCCACGACGAGGTCGGCGGCGGGCGGGGCGTCCCCGGTGATCTCGCACTCGAACTCCAGGCGCACACCGAGGGAGCGGGCGCGGGCGGCGAGGATCTCCAGGAGCCGGTGGCGGCCGATGCCGAAGCCCTCGTCGCCACGGTGCCGGGTGGACCGGTCCCCCACGTGGGCGACTCCGTCCCGCCAACGCACCGAGTTCTCCTCGACGGCGCGCGCGGACTCGGGGTCGTGTTCCTGGAGGCGGTCGAGCAGTCCGCGCCAGTAGGTGACGCCCCAGCCGTAGGTGGAGCCCTCCGGGTCGCGTTCGTGGACGGTGATGTCGTGGGAGGGGTCCCGCAGTTTGAGCAGGATCGACAGATACAGTCCGGCGGGCCCGCCGCCGACACAAGCGACCTTCATACACACCCCTGGTATGCACTCATTACGGTCATTGCGGACATTTGGGACCGCACAGTAACAAGTCGGAGGACGCAGGCCCGTGCCACACGGCCGGGGGACGGCGTGGGTTACCCGGCCGCCACCGTGCGGCACTCCGGGTGACCCCAGCCCTGGTCGTTCTTGGCGATGGACTCCCCCGCCGCGTACGAGCGGCCGCACAGGCAGCGCCCCGAGAACTTGGCCTTGATGGTGCGCGCCGACGCGCCGCCGCTCCTGCGGGCCGCGCCCGTCCCCCGGCGCGGTGCCTTGCGGGCCGCCGGGACGTCCGGCGACGGCGGCGGCTCCGGTGAGCCGAGGCCACTGCCGGCGGGCTCCTGGACGACGGCGGCCTGACTGGCGGCACGGTCGGCGAAGTCGTTGAGCCGGTCGCCGTCGACCTGGTGGGCGGGCACGTAGCGGAACTCCACCGAGCGGCCGTCGAGCAGCTCGTCGATCCGTACGACCAGCTCCTGGTTGGCGACCGGCTTGCCGGCTGCCGTCTTCCAGCCGTTGCGCTTCCAGCCGGAAAGCCAGGTGGTGACGGCCTTCATGGCGTACTGCGAGTCCATCCGGACCTCGAGCGGTACGTCGGGGTCGGTCGACGCCAGCAGGCGCTCCAGCGCCGTGAGTTCGGCGATGTTGTTGGTGGCCCTGCCGAGCGGACCCGCCTCCCAGCGGACCGGACTCTCCGAGGCGTCGGCGACCACCCAGGCCCAGCCGGCCGGACCCGGGTTTCCCTTCGAAGCCCCGTCGCACGCGGCCACAACACGTTCACGCATGTGCCCGATCATGCCATGGTCCGACGGGGTGCCCGGACGGGGCTCAGGAGACGTCCGTGACCTTCGGCACCTCCTCTCCCTCGCGTCGTCGTGAGGTGGATGGATGGTCCGGTGGGTACGTGCGGACGGTCCGGCGAGGCCCGGTGGCGTCCCCCGGGTACGCGCGCCGACGGGTGGATCACTCCCCCGCGTACGCCTTCTCCAGCGCGGCGACGTCGAGCTTGTGCATCGCCATCATGGCCTGGTTGGCGCGCGCCACCTTCGCGGGATCCGGGTCGCGGAACATCTCCTCGAGCCGGCCCGGCACGACCTGCCACGACACTCCGAACCTGTCCTTGAGCCAGCCGCAGGGGCCCTCCTCGCCGCCGCCCTCGGTGAGCCTGGTCCAGTAGTGGTCGACCTCCTCCTGGTTCTCACACGTGATCTGGAAGGAGATCGCCTCGTTGAACTTGAACTCCGGGCCGCCGTTGAGGGCGACGAACCTCTGGCCGTTGGCCGTGAAGTCGACGGTGAGCACGGTGCCGACGGGCTGGTGCGCTCCCTCGGGGTAGCGGGTGACGGGGCCGATGCCGGAGTTCTTGAAGAGGGACACGTAGAAGTGTGCGGCCTCCTCCGCCCGGCCGTCGAACCACAGACACGTGGTGAATCCGTCGGTGCTCATGAGTACCTCCTGGCGTGGAACACGGTCACCACTGTCGACCGGCGCGAGCGACGGAACTCATCGGCCGCACGGGGATTCCTTTCGGACGAGCGCTCTGCCCTTGGCGAATCTGCCACGGGCAGAGAAATCCCCGCCGGTCACCGGGGCGGGCCGAGAGTGGAGGAACCGCGGCGCCACCGGCCGCGTACGACTTCCCCGACGACTCGACAAGGAGCGCCGATGTCTCCACTCATCGCGGGCCCGGCCACGCCGCCCCGGGCCCAGGAGGGCGACACCCCAGCGACCAGGTTCGACGACCATCTCGCCGCGCAGTTGCTCGCGCAGCGGATCGTGCTGCTGGGCACGCAGGTCGACGAGGTCTCCGCGAACCGGATCTGCGCCCAGTTGCTGATCCTCTCCGCGGAGGACCCGCGCACCGACATCAGCCTGTACATCAACAGCCCGGGCGGCTCCGTGCACGCGGGGCTCGCCATCTACGACACGATGCGGCTGATCCCGAACGACGTCTCGACGCTCGCCATGGGCTTCGCCGCCAGCATGGGGCAGTTCCTGCTGAGCGTCGGCGCGGCGGGCAAGCGCCACGCCCTGCCGAACGCGCGGGTCATGATGCACCAGCCGTCGGCGGGCATCGGCGGCACCACCGCCGACATCGAGATCCAGGCCGACAACCTGGAGTTCACCAAGCGGACCATCGAGCGGATCACCGCCGAGCACACCGGTCAGAGCCCGGAGACCATCTCCCGGGACGGCGACCGCGACCGCTGGTTCACGGCCGAGGAGGCCAAGGAGTACGGAATGGTGGACCAGGTCGTCCAGTCCCTCGCGGACGTGCGCCCGGCCGCCACCAGGCCACGGATGGGACTCTGACATGGGGAGCTACACGATTCCGAACGTCGTCGAGCGGACCCCGCAGGGCGAGCGGTCCTACGACGTGTTCAGCCGGCTGCTGTCGGAGCGGATCATCTTCCTGGGCACCGAGATCGACGACGGCGTCGCCAACGTCGTCATCGCGCAGCTCCTCCACCTGGAGTCGTCGGCCCCGGAGAGCGAGATCGCGGTCTACATCAACTCACCCGGCGGCTCGTTCACCTCGCTGATGGCGATCTACGACACGATGACCTTCGTACAGGCTCCGATCTCGACGTTCTGCGTCGGGCAGGCGGCGTCCACGGCGGCCGTCCTGCTGGCCGGCGGGGATCCGGGGCGGCGGTTCGTGCTGGAGCACGCGCGGGTCCTGCTCGGCCAGCCGGCCAGCGGCGGACACCAGGGCACGGTCTCGGACCTGGCGCTCCAGGCCAAGGAGATGGTGCGGATCCGCTCCCAGGTCGAGGAGGTGCTGGCCCGGCACACGCGGCACGACGTCGCGACGCTGCGCGCGGACATGGATCGCGACAAGGTGTTCACCGCCGAGGAGGCCGTGGCCTACGGGCTGGCCGACGAGGTGCTCAGCCGGCGCCTGGTGGGGGTGTGAGAGGCCGGGCCGGCGCCCCGCCGTCCGCGGGGCGCCGGCCCGTGCGGGCGGTCAGGCGGCCAGGCACATCCCGTCGTGGTGGGCACCGGACATACCGCGGCCCCGGCCGGCTCCGGTGTGCCGCGAGGTGAGGCGGACCAGCTCTCCCTGGGCCCGCGCCAACAGATCGCCCAGGCCCAGTCCGAGGGCCCCCGCGGCGGCGGCCAGCACCTCCGACGACGCCTCCTTGCGGCCGCGTTCGACCTCCGACAGATACGGCATGGAGATCCGGGCGGTCTCCGCCACCTCCTTCAGGGTGCGTTCCTGCTCGAGGCGTTCACGGCGCAGGACGTCGCCGACCAGATCGCGCCACAGTGGCTCTCTGACGGCGGGCGGCCTCCGCTCCGGGGGGACCGGAGAGGCGGCGGGGCGGGCTCCCGGGCGCGTGGCCTGCGGGCGAAGGGGGATGACGCGGGCTTCGTTCGGCACGTGGCTGGTCACCTCCCCAGCCTAGGAGTCCCGCCCCGCGACGGAAGGGGCCGGCGTTCCGCCCAGAGGGAAACCGCGAGGAGTCCGCAGGGTGCCGGCCGCCGTGCACGGGACTACGCTGAGAGGTGAGAGATCACCCCGCGAAGACGCCGTGGCGCGATTTCCGCCACCCGTGAGAACGGGGGCGTGTGCCGCCGCGACCCGGGTACCCGCCGACGGGAGAACAGCCTAGGGAGACGGAGAACCGTGACTTTCGTGGGAGAGGCAATGGAGAGCGCCGTGATCCGGCCGGGAGCACGGGTCGTCGAGGAGACCACCGGGGGCGGGACGGGTGCCGGATCGCCGCTGGGTGCCGTGGACCCCCGCACTGTGGCTCCGCGTGACGCGCGGCAGTTGTCCCGCCAGTTCTTCCAGCGTCTGACGGAGCTCGAAGAGGGCACGTACGAGTACCAGTACGCGCGCAACACACTGATCGAGATGAACATGTCGCTGGTGCGGTTCGCCGCCGGCCGTTTCCGCGGTCGCGGGGACGACATGGAGGACGTCGTCCAGACCGGCATGATCGGGCTGATCAAGGCCATCGACCGGTTCGAGCTGTCGCGCGAGGTCGAGTTCACGTCCTTCGCGCTGCCGTACATCGTCGGCGAGATCAAGCGCTTCTTCCGTGACACCACCTGGGCCGTGCACGTGCCGCGGCGGCTCCAGGAGCTGCGGGTGGAGCTCGCCAAGGCCCGCGAGGAACTCTCCTCCCGCCTGGACCGCGAGCCCACCGTCGCCGAACTCGCCACGCTGATGAACCTCAGCGAGAACGAGGTGGTCGAGGGCCAGATCGCGTCCAACGGCTACAACTCCTCGTCGCTGGACGCCGCGCTGACCGGTGACGGGCCCGAGAACGGCGAGTCGGTGCTGGCCGACTTCATCGGTGTGGAGGAGGACGGGCTGCGGCTCGTCGAGGACTTCCACTCGCTCGCCCCGCTGATGGCCGAGCTCAGCGAGCGCGACCGGCGGATCATCCACATGCGGTTCGTGGAGGAGGCCACCCAGGCGGAGATCGGAGAACAGCTCGGCTGCTCGCAGATGCACGTGTCCCGGCTGATCAAGCGGATCATCGGCCGGCTGCGCGAGGGCATGCTGGGCGAGCTGGGCTGCGCCTGACCGACGGCGGGGCGGAGGAAGAGCCCGCCTCCCGGGCCGCTCAGGGGAAGTGGGGCGGCACGGTCATGCTTCGGTGAGGGGCACCACCGCGCGCACCCGCTTGCCGACCGGTACGCGTTCGACGACGACTGCCCTGGTCAGGGCGTGGACGATCTCCAAGCCGTGCCCGCCCACGCGTTCGGGGTCGCGGGGGAAACGCTGGGGCGCCGCCCCGCTGCTGTCGTAGACGGTCACCGCCACCGAGGCGTCCGTGCCCTCCAGCTCCAGGATGTACGGTCCCTGGCTGTGGCGGTCGGCGTTGGTGATCAGTTCGCTCACCACCAACAGCACCGCGCCGTCGGCGCGCCCGCCGATCGTGGCGCACCACTCGGTCCTCAACTGATCGAGGAAGAGCGAGGCGAAGGTACGCGCCTGCGCTATGCATCCCGGCTCACCGGAGTAGTGTGCTGCCCGCCTCAGCGGTTCAACGGGTACGTCGAAACCAGTCGGTATCACTGCCCCGTCCAGGTATTCGGTCATGCGTTTCTCTCTCGGAAGCCGGACTGGCCGGACGCTGCTGCACCTGTCCTCGTACCCCGTGCCCGACTGTGCAGTCCCCGTTGTCCCGCACTGCGGGCATCGTCACAGTGGCGCGGGGAACCCGAGGGTGCGGGAAGGGTGTGCGATGAACGAACTGATGGCCGCGCGAAGCCTCACCACCCGGCCGGTGGTCACCCTCGGCGGCGACGCCGTCGCCCACGTCAAGGACACCGTATGCGACGCCGCCGCGGGCCGGATCACCGGTTTCACCCTGAGCGGGCGGGGCTTGCTGTCCGGCCCGTCGAAGGAGGGTCTGCCCTGGTCGGCCGTGTACGCACTGGGCCACGACGCGGTGATGATCCGCGATGGGCGGGGCGTGGTGAGCGCGGCGGCCATGATGGCGCACCAGCGGACCCTGCGGGCCCGCGTGCTGGGGGCGAGGGTGCTGACGGAGACGGGGGCCGAGATCGGCACGGTGCTCGACGTCGTGGTGGAGGGCGGCACTGACGGGCGGATCGTCGGCTTCCGGGTGGCGGCGAGCAGACGGTTCGCGCCGGGTCCGGGTCGGCACCGCCGCCGGGTGTACGTGCCGCGCCGCGGGCCGGTCACGGTCGCCGGCCGGTCCCTGGTGCTGCCCGAGGAGGCCGTCCGGCACGTCGCCGACGACCTGCCGGGTTTCACCGCGCTGGTCGGCGGTGTCCCCGGTCCCTGGAAGGGCTCGCTGCCGTGATGCTGTTCAGCGAGGTGCGGGGACTGCCGGTGGTACCGCCGCAGGAGGCCGGGCCGATCGGCACCGTGACGTCCCTGACCGTCGACGTCGCGTCCGGTGTGGTGAGCCATGTCCGGCTCCGAGGCAGCCGTCTCGGCAGGGAGAGGGTGCTGCCCTGGGACTCGGTGCACGCGGTCGGTCCGGGCGCCGTCCGGATCCGCTCCGCCGCCACCTCTGGCACGGTTCCGCCCCGCCACGACCTGCTGGGCCGTCGGGTACTGACCGAGGCGGGCGCCGGACACGGCGCGGTGCTGGACGTGGCGTTCGATCCGGGGACCGGCCGCGTCCTCGCGGTCTTCACGTCGCGCGGCGAGGTGCCGACCGACCGACTGCTGGGGCTGGGCGACTACGCCCTCGTCGTCCGGGCGGACTGAGCCGCCGCGACGGCGGAGACCGATCGCACCGGTGTCCGGGCCGCGTGTTCCCTGCGGGCCCTCCTCACGGACGCCCCCCGGGCAGGCCGGCCGCCTGTTCTCCGCCGGCCCTCCTCACGGACAGCCCACGGCCCGCCGGAGCGGGCCGCAAAGCCGAGGCCCGGACCGCGGTCGGGGCCGGCTCGCGCGGGTACTCCCCGTGCTCCGGCCGACGCGGACGGCCCTGTCACCGGGCGCGCCCGGCGGGTGCTGCCTAGCGTGGCAGCGTGAGTTCGCGAACCCCTTCCGGTCCTTCCGGCCGTGCAGTCGCCCGGCACGGCTGGGTCCAGGCCCTGGCCACGGTGCTGGCCGGGCTGGTCTCCATGGGAGTCGTGGCCGCGCTCGGGCTGTGGGCGGCCGGGGCCGCTGACCTGCCCGGCAACGCCTTCCCCCGGGTCGTCACCGCCACCGTCGTGACCGCCGTGGGCGGCTCGCTGGAGCTGTCCGGCGACGCCGGGGAGCTCGCCGACACCGACGCGGGGCTGACCGTGATCCCGCTGTCCGTCACGCTCACCGGCGCCCTGGTGATCGCCCGGGGGTTTCTGCGGCCACTGCGCCACCGGGCGGTGGCCGGCGCCCCGAAGCCGGCCGGCTGGGCCGGGCGGATCGCCGCCCTGTGGCTGCTCGCCCTCCTCGGGCTGTCCTTCGCCGCCCGCCAGACCTTCGAGGTCTCCCTCGGGGAAGGCGTGCTGCGCGACCTCGGCGACCTGTTCGGCGTCATCCCGAGGGTCGGCTTCACCACGGACGTGCCGCTGACCGTCCTCTTCGGGCTGCTGTGGCTGGCGGGCGTGCTCGTGCTGGCCCTGCTGGTCTCGCGCGGCGCGCCGCTGCCCGGACGGCTGCCGCGTCTGCGGACGTCGGTGCGGCCGGCGGCGTACGCGATGGTCGCGCTGCTGCTCGTCTACGTCATCGCAGGCATCGTCGTCGCACTGGTCGTCGCCGGAACGCGGGGGCATCCTGCGGACACCTTCGCCGTACTGCTGCTCGGGCTGCCGAACCTGGCGTGGCTCGCGCTGACGATCGGTCTCGGCGCCTCCTGGGACGGGCGGGTGGAAGGGCCCTTCGGACTGCCGATGCCGCACGTGCTCGACGAGGTGCTGCGCACTCCGGAGGTCTCGACCCTGGACCTGGGGACGCTGACCGAGCACGACGGGCGGTGGTGGTGGCTCCTGGTCGTCGCGGCGGTCCTGCTCCTGGCGGCCGGGTTCGTGCTCGCGTCCCGCTCTCCGGCCGGGACGCCGGCCTGGCTGCACGCCGCGCACATGGGCGTGGCGCTGGCGCTCACGGTCCTCATGATCGGCCTCGTCGGCCGGATCTCCGCGCACTACGGCCTGTCGGTGCTCGGCATCGGCGATCTGGGCGGTGGACTGTCCGGGCAGTTGTTCCTGCGGCCGCGCCTGCGCGGTGCCGTCGGTCTCGCCCTGTTGTGGGGGCTGGTCACCGGGTTCCTCGGCGCCCTGCTCGCGCGGTGGGTGGGCCGGTGGAGCGGCGGCCGGGCCGCGGTCGGTCGTTGAAGGCCGCACGGTCATTGAGGGGCCGCACGGGCGTTGAGGGGCCGCACGGCAGACGCCCGACCGGGCACACCGCCCCGGCCACTCGGGCGGCGCACGAGCAAGCGCTCCGGCGACGCACGGGGCAGGCGCTCCGGCCACACACCGGCAGCGGCCCCGGCGGCTCAGGCCACGGGGACGACGAGGGGCGGGGAGGCCCGCTGCATGCGCAGCGCGTCCACGGACTCGGCCATCAGCTCGTACTCGGTGGTGTCATCGCTGGTGGCGATCCGTACCAGCCGCCCCGCCGCCAACTCATCTGCGACCGACTCCTGTTGGAGGTCGTCGGCACACCAGGTGCGCAGGACGCGTGGTACGTCGGGGGCGTCGTCGGCGACCGGCGTCAGGGCGCCGCGCGGTAAGTGCGGGGTGTCGGGCTGCGGATCCAGCCGCTCGGCCATCCAGGCGGCGCGGTCGCGCAGCCACCACAGGGCGAGGGCGAGGGTGGGAGCCCGGTAGGTTCCCAGGGGTACGCCGATGCGTCGGCCGTCACAGACGCCGTAGGCGGTGACATGGCACAGGAACTCGTCGTGCACTGCTCCCCTCCCCCGTCGCCCAGTCCGCCTGCCGGTCGGGCATGACGTCCGTGCGGCGCGTGTGCTGTGCGTGAGGACGCTGTCGCGTGGTGTGAGACGTCCTAGAGGTGAGTATGTTCACTACTGAACCACTGTCACCATGAATTTCCGGCCAGTCTCCTGGCATATTCACGGCAGTTGATGGCCGAAATTCTGCGGCGCACGCCCCCGTTGCCGGCACCCCGAGGGGCGCCGCTGACACGCCCGCGAGTGCGCCGCCTTCGCGCCCCTGGCATCCCTCGTCATGACCCCCGGGGTAATCGACGCCGCCGACGGGTCCGGGCATGGTTGCGGTACCGGATCACCGCGACCGGAGGCCGGTTCCTGACCAGCACGTACACCTTGATGGAGGCTGATCGCCATGTCCGCACCCACGCGCCGCTACGAAGACGCCGTCGCCCGCTACTTCGAGGCCTGGAACGCGGGGCCGGACGCCCGGGACAAGGCGGTCGCCGCGGCCTGGACCATTGACGGCGGCTATACCGATCCCCTCTCCGACGTCCGAGGTCACGAGCAGATCACCGCGCTGATCGCGGCGACGCACGAGCAGTTCCCCGGCTTCGTCTTCCGGCTGTCCGGTGCCGTGGACGGGCACCACGACACGGCGCGCTTCTCCTGGGAGCTGGTGAGCCAGGCCGACGGCTCGGCGCCCGTGGCCGGGACCGACGTGGTCACGTTGGACGGTGAGGGACGGATCCGGGCCGTCTTCGGCTTCCTGGACCGGGTGCCCGAGGGTGCGTGACGGTCGCGGGGCCCGTCCTCCGAACGGCTCCGGCCCGACCCGAAACGCCGACGATCCCGGAGGCGACGGTCCGCCTCCGGGATCGCCCGCCCGTGCGCGAGCTACCGCGCGACGATCTCGTCGATCCGGGCCAGTTCGTCGGACCCGAAGTCGAGGTTCCCGATGGCCGCCACGCTGTCCTCCAACTGCCCCGGGCTGCTCGCGCCGACCAGGGCGGAGGTCACCCGGCCCTCGCGCAGCACCCACGCCAGCGCCATCCGGGCCAGCGACTGGCCGCGGGACTTCGCGATCTCGTCCAGCGCGCGCAGCTTGCCGACGAGTTCCCCGGTGACCGCGTCGGAATTCAGGAAGGGGCTGTCGCTCGCGGCACGCGAGTCCTCCGGGATGCCTTCGAGATAGCGGCCGGTCAGCAGGCCCTGCTCCAGCGGGGAGTAGGCGATGGAGCCGACCTGGAGCTCGTCGAGGGTGTCCAGGAGGCCGCTGGCCTCGGGGCGGCGGTCGAGCATGGAGTAGCGCGGCTGGTGGATCAGCAGCGGGGTCCCCAGCTCGGCGAGGATGCGCGCGGCCTCGCGGGTCTGTTCCGGGGAGTAATTGGAGACGCCGACGTACAGCGCCTTGCCCTGCCGCACCGCCGTGTGCAGGGCGCCCATCGTCTCCTCCAGGGGAGTCTCCGGGTCGGGGCGGTGCGAGTAGAAGACGTCGACGTACTCCAGACCCATGCGGGTCAGGCTCTGGTCGAGGGAGGAGAGCAGGTACTTGCGCGAGCCCCACTCGCCGTACGGGCCGGGCCACATCAGGTAGCCGGCCTTGGTGGAGATGACCAGCTCGTCGCGGTACGGCGCGAAGTCGGCCTTCAGTGCCTCACCGAGGGCGGACTCGGCGGAGCCGGGCGGCGGGCCGTAGTTGTTGGCGAGGTCGAAGTGGGTGACGCCGAGGTCGAAGGCGCGCCGCAGGATGGCGCGCTGGGTCTCGACGGGGCGGTCCGGGCCGAAGTTGTGCCACAGGCCGAGCGAGAGCGCGGGGAGCTTCAGGCCGCTGCGTCCGGTGCGCCGGTAGGGCATGTCCGCGTAGCGGTCGGGGTGTGCGGTGTACAACGCGACTCCAGAGGGGTTGGCACCCGGGGTGCGGGGCTTGGGCGGAACCGCGTCCCACTCTGTCGTGACCTGCGGGCAGTGGTCCAACAGAAGAATCCGATGGGATTGTGCGGCTACGCTTCTCAGTCATGGAACTGCGTCACCTCCAGCACTTCGTCGCGGTCGCCGAGGACCAGCACTTCACCCGCGCGGCGGAACGGCTGCTGGTCTCCCAGTCCGGCCTGTCGGCGTCCATCCGGGCGCTGGAGCGGGAGCTGCGGGCGCCGCTGTTCGTGCGCACCACGCGCCGGGTGACGCTGACGGAGGCCGGACGGGCGCTGCTGGGCGAGGCCCGGCGGATCCTCGCCCAGGTGCGCTCGGCGCACGAGGCGGTCGCCGCGGTGCAGGGCGTGCTGCGCGGCACGCTGTCGCTGGGCACCGAGCAGTGCGTCGCCGGCGTGCCGGTGGCGGGGCTGTTGGCCGCGTTCCGCAGGCAGCACCCGGACGTGGAGATCCGGCTGCGGCAGGCGGGTTCGGGCGAGCTGGCGGAGGAGGTGGCGGCCGGGCGGCTCGACCTCGCCTTCGCCTACCGGACCCAGGCCGACACGGACCAGCTGCGGTCGGTCTCGCTCGCCGGTGAGCCGATGACCGTCCTGTGCCACCCCGACCACCGCCTGGCGACGGGCGGCGCGGTACTGACCCCTCGCGATCTGGCCGACGAGGTCTTCGTCGACTTCCACCCGGACTGGGGCCCGCGCCGCGTCACCGACACCGCCTTCGCCGAGGCGGGCGTACGGCGGACCGTCGCGCTGGAGGTGAACGACGTGCACGGTCTGCTCGACCTGCTCGACGAGAACCTCGGCATCGCGGTCGTACCGCGCCACTTCCGGTACAAGCGGGCAGCCCTCACCTCGCTGCCGCTGAAGCACACCGACGACACGGCGTACGAGACCATCGCGCTGCTGCCGCCGGCCGAGGCCACCAGCCCGGCGGCGCGGGCCCTGATGGGGCTGTTGGCAACGGGGAGCGCGTGACGGAGGAGTGCGCGATGGTGGACGTATGCATGCAAAGGACATTCTCATCGAGGGCTACGGCCGCATCCAGGAAGAAGTCCACGCCGCCGTCGAGGGCCTCGACCCCGACGCCCTGAACGCCCGCCCCGCCGACGGCGCCAACTCCGTCGCCTGGCTCGTCTGGCATCTCGCCCGTGTCCAGGACGACCACGTCGCGGACGCCTTCGGGCTCGACCAGGTGTGGCTGACCGGTGAGTGGGAGAAGCGCTTCGCCCTCGGTCTGCCCCGCCACGACACCGGTTACGGCCACAGCCCAGCACAGGTCGCGAAGGTGCGGGTCGACTCGGCCGACCTGCTGACCGGCTACTACGACGCCGTGCACGAGCAGACGCTCGGTGCCCTGCGCTCCCTGGCCGCCAAGGACCTGGAGCGGATCGTGGACGAGAATTGGGACCCGCCGGTCACCCTCGGCGCCCGGCTGGTGAGCGTCCTGTCCGACGATCTCCAGCACGTCGGACAGGCCGCCTATGCGCGCGGGCTCGTTCAGAGGACCGCTTCGTAGCCCGGCAGGACGACGTCCTCATAACCCGGCAGGACGACGTCCTCGATCAGGGCCCTGCGCTCGTCGAAGGGGAGGAAGGCGCTCTTCACCGCGTTCACCGTGACCGTGCGCAGGTCCTCGGCCGTCCAGTCCGCCTGCTCCACCAGCAGGGACATCTCACGGGTCATCGTCGTGCCGGAGACGAGACGGTTGTCGGTGTTGAGGGTGACGCGGAAGCCGAGGTCCTTGAGCGCGGTGATGGGGTGCTCGGCGATCGAGGTGGCTGCGCCGGTCTGGAGGTTGGACGTGGGGCACATCTCCAGGGCGATCCGGCGGTCGCGGACCCAGCCCGCGAGGCGGCCGAGCTTGCCCGCCGCGAGGTCCGGGATGTCGTCCGTGATGCGCACGCCGTGGCCGATGCGCTGGGCGCCGCAGACCTGGAGCGCCTGGTGGATGCTGGGCAGCCCGTGCGCCTCGCCGGCGTGGATGGTGAAGGGGACGTTCTCACGGCGCAGGTACTCGAAGGCGTCGAGGTGGTCCGCGGGCGGGAAGCCGTCCTCGGCGCCCGCGATGTCGAAGCCGACGACGCCGGCGTCCCGGAAGGCCACCGCGAGGTCGGCGGTCTCCCGGGTGCGGTCGAACATCCGCATGCCGCACAGCAGGGTGCCGACGTGGACCGGCGTGCCCGCTGCCGCCGCCTTGGCCATGCCGACGGCCAGGCCCTCCTGGACGGTCTCGACGACCTCGGCGAGGGTCAGTCCGCCGCTGGTCATCAGCTCGGGGGCGTAGCGGACCTCGCCGTAGACGACACCGTCGGCGGCGAGGTCGAGGACGTACTCCTCGGCGGTACGCAGCAGGCCCTCGCGGTTCTGCATCACGGCGAGGGTGTGTTCGAAGGTGGCGATGTAGCGCACCAGATCCCCGGAGTTGGCGGCCTCGTAGTACCAGGCTGCCAGCTCGGCGGGGTCGGTGGTGGGCAGGCTGTGGCCGACGGTCTCCGCCAGCTCCACGACGGTCGCGGGGCGCAGGCCGCCGTCGAGGTGGTCGTGCAGTACCGCCTTCGGGAGGCGGCGGAGGGTCTCGGTGTCTATGCGCGTAGATGGCATGTGCGGTCGTTCCTCGGCGGGTCGGTGCGGTAAATGGGGGACGGGTCAGGAGGCGGCGGGCTGGAGCAGATCCCAGCGGTTGCCGTACAGGTCTTGGAAGACGGCGACCGAGCCGTAGGGCTCGCGCCGGGGCTCCTCCAGGAAGGTCACGCCCGCGGCCGTCATACGGGCGTGGTCGCGGGCGAAGTCGTCGGTGTACAGGAAGAAGCCGACGCGCCCGCCCGTCTGGTCGCCGATCCGGGAGCGCTGGGACTCCCCCCTGGCGCGGGCCAGCAGCAGGGCGGTGCCGCCCTGTGCCGCGTCACCGGGTTCGACGACCACCCAGCGGGAGCCGTCGGGCCGGGGCGTGTCCTCGGCGAGACGGAACCCGAGTCCCTCGGTGTAGAAGCGGATCGCCTCGTCGTAGTCGTCGACGACGAGGGCGACCAGGGCGATGCGTGTCATCGGGGCCTTTCGGGACGGGCGATTGACGGGAGAGGTTATACGTAAAACGGCCCTCCGCACAACGCCGCGCAGGTCTCCGGTCCTACATCCGAGGGCCGAGGTGCGGACGCTGCCCGTCCACTACCGTCGCGGGGATGAAGATCACCGCACCGCCGCGCGAGCCCCGGCGACGCAAGCAGGACGTGCTGGACCGCCTGGAGCGGGAGGAGGACATCTGGGTGGCCACGGCGGACGCCGACGGCCTTCCCTGCATGGTTCCGCTGTGGTTCGTGTGGCACGGGGAGTCGGTCTGGCTGTGCACTCGGCTCACCAACCCGACCGGCCACAACCTGCGCGCCGGTGCCCGGGCCCGGCTGGCGTTCGGGCACACCCGGGACGTCGTCCTGATCGACGGCGAGGTGGAGACGTTCGGGCTGCGTCAGGCGCCGTCCGGGGTGGCCGAGGCGTTTCTCGCGAAGACCGGCTGGGACCCGCGCGAGGACAGCGCCTCCTACGCCTGGTTCCGGGTGCGTCCGCTCACGGTGCAGGCGTGGCACGAGGTGCGCGAGTTGAAGAAGCGGCACATCATGCGGGACGGAGTGTGGACCGTGTAGCGCGCGTGGGCCCGGCCCGTGAGTGCGCCCCGCCCCGTCCCGTCGATGTGGTCGACGCCGAGTTCTACCGCGCGGCGCAGGACGGCGACCGCTCGCTCGCCGTCGCTCGCCGTGCCGAGGTGGAAGGCGGCGCCGCCCGTCAGCAGCGTCGCGTCGAAGCCGACGCTGCGGACGGGCGGACCGCCGAGGTTCCAGGTGCCCGCGGACTCCGCGGTGACCGCTTCCGAGGTCACCGCCGGATGTCTCGCACACACCCGGCGCGGCTCAGCAGTAGAGGTTGCCGCCCGGTGAGACACCGAGGATCTGGCTGAACTGCTGGTACTTGGTGACGCGGCTCTGCACCTGCGCCGGGTTCTTGCCGTCGCACTCCAGAGAGCCGTTGATGGAGCGGATCGTCTGGCCGAAGCCGGCGCCGTTCACCATGGCGTTGTGCCCGGTCATGCTGCCGGGCCCGGACTGGGTGTTCCAATACCACAGGGCGGTCTTCCAGGCGACGGCCGCGTCGTTCTGCACCAGCCAGGGGTTGTTCAGCAGGTCGATGCCGAGCGCGTCGCCCGCGGCCTTGTAGTTGAAGTTCCAGCTGAGCTGAATCGGGCCGCGCCCGTAGTAGGCGGCCTGCCCGGCCGGGCAGCCGTATGACTGGTTCCAGTCGCAGTAGTGCGGGTAGTTGGCGGTGTTCTGCTCGACGATGTGCACGAGTCCGCCGGTCTCGTGGCTGACGTTGGCGAGGAAGGCCGCCGCCTCCTGCTTCTTGGTGGTGTCGCTGCCGGTGTTGGCGAAGCCGGGGTAGGCGCCGAGCGCGGCGGTGAGGCCGCTGTAGGTGTAGAAGGAGTTCCTGCCCGGGAACATCTGGTTGAACTGGGCCTCGGACACCACGAAGTCGCCGACCGGAGTCTCCGAGCCGCCGTCGCAGGCGTACGGCTCCCAGTACCAGGTGCTGATGAGCGGGTCGTAGCCCGGGTTGGCGTGCTCGGCCCGGTAGGCCTTGCCGTCGGTGTAGCGGACGATGTCGCCGGTGTTGTAGTTCGCGCCGGCCGACCAGGCCGGGTAGCTCGAACACGAGGCGGCGGACGCCTCGGTGGCGGGCAGGAGCACGGGCACGGCTCCCGCGAGGGCGAGTACGGTCACCAGAGCGGATATACGGCGCGTCGACACGGATCTGCCTCCTTCGGCGGAGCACGGCCGCTCCCGTCACAGGGCAGGGCGGAGCGGAGCCTTGGGCGCGTGGCCGGTCGGACCGGCCACGGCGTGCGGGGGGCCGTGGTGGGGGTTGGAGGCATACTCCCGCGTTGGTATGTACCAGTCAAGGGTGTAGACCAGTTCAACCCGGCCGGCTCTCGGCCGGGTCGGCGGGGAACGAACGGGCCGCTCAGTTCAGCGGCTTCTTCAGGACCGCCTTGCGGTGGCTGAACGTCTCGATGGAGTAGCGGCCGTGGTAACTGCCCATGCCACTCTCCCCCACCCCACCGAACGGCAGGTCGGAGACGGTGAGATGGGCGAGCGGCAGCCCGTGGCCGAGGCCGCCGGAGGACGTCTCGGCGGCGAACCGCTCCCGGGCCGTGTCGGACTCGCTGAAGACGTAGAGGGCCAGCGGCTTGTCGCGGTCATTGACGAAATCGATCGCCTCGTCCAGGCCCGGCACGGTGACGATCGGCAGGATCGGGCCGAAGATCTCCTCGCGCATCACCGGCGCTTCGGGAGCCACGTCGGTGAGCACGGTCGGCGCGATGTACTTCGACGTACGGTCGCTGCCGCCGCCGACGACCACCCGGCCGGAGTCCAACAGGCCGGTCAGCCGGTCGAAGTGGCGCTCGTTGACGATCCGCGCGTACTCCGCCGACCGCGCCGGGTCGGCGCCGTACAGACCCTCGACGGCACGGACCAGCGCCGACTCCAGGGCGGCGGCGGTCTCCGGGTCGGTGAGCACGTAGTCGGGAGCCACGCAGGTCTGGCCCGCGTTGAGGAACTTGCCGCCGGCCAGCCGGGCGGCGACGAGGTCGAGGTCTGCGTCGCGGTCGACGAACGCCGGGGACTTGCCACCGAGTTCGAGGGTGACCGGGGTGAGGTGCTCGGCGGCGGCGCGCATCACGATGCGGCCGACGGCGCCGTTGCCGGTGTAGAAGACGTGGTCGAAGCGCTCGGCGAGCAGGGCCGTGGTCTCGGGAATCCCGCCCTCGACGACGGCCACGGCCTCGGTGTCCAGGTACTGGGGCAGCAGACGGGCCAGCGTGGCGGAGGTGGCCGGGGCCAGCTCACTCGGCTTGGCGACCACCGTGTTGCCCGCGGCCAGGGCGCCGACCACCGGCGCGAGCAGGAGCTGGGCCGGGTAGTTCCAGGGGGCGATGACGAGGACGACGCCGAGGGGGTCGTACTGCGTCCAGGCCGTGGCGTCGGCACCGAGGTGCGCCGGGACGGGGGCGGGCTCGGGGCGCAGCCAGTCGGTGAGGTGGTCGAGCGTGTGATCGATCTCGCGCACGGTGAAGCCGATCTCCGTGCGCTGGGCTTCGGCGGCACTCTTGCCGAGGTCGGTGTGGAGCGCCGCCTCGAGGTCGGGGCCGTGCTCCGTGAGCAGGGCGCGCAGCCGGCGCAGCTGCGCGGTGCGCCACTCGACGGGCTTGGTGCGGCCGGTGCGGAAGGTGGCGCGCAGACGGGCCACGACATCGACGGGCTGCTCGGGGGCGGGGTGGTTCAAGGGGTGCCTCGCTGGTGCGCTGGTGGTGAAGAGGCCGGCTGGACGACTGGTCGTGCCGAATCCGCCGGACAAC